>CAZFMU010000039.1:0-2179 GCA_964520165.1 uncultured Salinarchaeum sp.
GACGCCGTCGAGTTCCCGACGTTCGACCGCGACGAACTCGTCGCCCTGCTCAAAGCCAAGGAGGACATCCGCGAGGGACGGACGACGGGCGCCGAGGAGGTCCGCGAGCGCTTCGAAACGGATGACCCGTAAGGAACGACCGCGGTGACACCCCACACTACGAATACAAGCCAGTACCCTATCGCGTGCCAATGGAGACCCACCACCGAGTCATCACCGGCGATTCGCGCTCACTCACTACGATTGACGACGACGCTGTCGAATTGGTCGTCACCTCTCCCCCATATCCGATGATCGAGATGTGGGATGACCTTTTTGCCGAACTTGATCCTGAGGTGGCCGATCGACTCGGAGAGGGCGACGGACGAGCGGCATTCGACCGGATGCACGACGCACTTGACCCCGTCTGGAAAGAGGTCCGTCGCGTGCTCGTCGATGGCGGTATCGCGTGTATCAACGTTGGTGATGCAACCCGGAAAATCGATGGCAGCTTCCGAGTCTTTCAGAACCACTCGCGTATCATCTCCGCGTTTGAATCTCTCGGGTTCGAGCCGCTGCCCGAGGTGCTGTGGCGGAAGCCAACCAACTCCGGTGCCAAGTTTATGGGCTCAGGGATGCTCCCGCCGAACGCCTACGTAACGCTCGAACACGAGTACATACTCGTTTTTCGTAACGGGAAGGATCGCCGTCAATTTGAACCGGGGGCAAAACAACGGTACGACGCCGCCTACTTCTGGGAAGAGCGTAACCGATGGTTCTCCGATGTCTGGGCAGACATTCGTGGCGAGCTTCAGACGCTCTCGCGTGACGAACTGCGCGAGCGATCCGCAGCGTACCCCTTCGAGATCCCCTATCGTCTCATCAATATGTATTCGGTCTATGGAGACACGGTCCTTGACCCCTTTTGGGGAACGGGGACGACCTCACTCGCGGCGATGGTGGCCGGCCGAAACTCCGTTGGATCCGAGCGTGACCCGGAGTTTGTCCGCGTATTCGAAGAACGCACTGAGCGCGTGCCGACGTACTCCCAAGAGGTGACTAAGCGGCGGTTGGCCGATCACCTCGCGTTTGTCTCCCAGCAGCAGGCTGAGGGGGAAGAATTCGGATACACCGCCGATCACTATGACTTCCCGGTCACCACAAAACAGGAGACCTCAATCCAGTTCTACACCGTCGCGGATGTCCCACAGACCGCGGACGGATATCGCGCTGTCCACGAACCGGTCGAACGCATCGACGGTGTCGAGCGCTCCGACGCACCTGACTCCTGATACTCGTTGTTGCGACGCAACCACGGGGGCTACCCCATAGTGCGTCACTCGTATTCTCGTTCCTTGTGCACGCGGCTCAGAAAGAACGCAGCGACCAGCGCCGACCCACCCTCAATCGCTGAGAGTAACCCGACTGCCTGTGGAAGCGTCAGCAGACTTCCCTCAAGTGAGGGAACGATAAACAATGCGGACATTGCCACGAGTGTAGCTGCTACCATTCCAGCAACGGCGCCAAGATTCAACGACTGCTCCTCAACAGGGATCTCCCACGATTCTTCGTCAGCGGTCATGCTTCATAGAGATGGACATATCTCTATGCGACCAAACGCGCTCGAAGAAAAAAAGCGACAGGGTGGTTGGAATACTGGTTCGCTACTTAGTCGGCCGTCGCCGGCTCGCTGGACGGGCTGGGAGCCTCTTCGGCACCCAGGACCGCGCGGGAGCGCAGCAGGATGAAGCCGAAGCCGACCTTTGCGAGCACGTCAAGCACAGCGTAGGCAGCGGTCTCGGCGGACAGCGGAACCGCGCCAACACCCTCCGTACCAACGAGCCACACGACCGGATAGGCGGCCCACAGGAGGATCGTCCAGTTACGGAGCGTGATGAAGGTGGACTGGCGGCTCTCGTCGTCGAACCGCATGGCACCTGCCGTGAGGGCGCGCCACAGCAGGTAGAAGACGAAGAGCATCGCGATCGTACTGATCGTCCACCAGACCATCCGGAAGGCGAAGACGGGCGTGAACGCACCGACGATACCCGCAACGATCATGATACCGTCAGCGGAAACCGCCGCGGCAACTGGCGGGTCGGTGAGTTCGTAGCCTGCCAGCAGCGACAGGTCGATCAGCAGAAGCGGAGTGGTGAACAGCCAGTCAGCGTACCGGGCCCAGTAGATGCGCAGGGGTTCC
>CAZFMU010000039.1:2232-12201 GCA_964520165.1 uncultured Salinarchaeum sp.
GATGAGGGCGGCTGCCCCCAGGAATACCGCCAGGTTGAGAGGCGGCATGGTTGCAAATAGGTTACCCTCTACTGCGTCGGCTGCAGCACTTGCCGTATTCGGATACTGTTGCAGCGGTAGTGTTGGTAGTGCCATGCTCCAATGGCAAATCCAATCGCATTGGTCTTATATTTACTGGTTAAACGGCTTGATTCCCGCTAAATCGTAACACACGGCCAGTTGGAGCACGCAAAATACCGTCGACGATCCGGCGGGACTGTCTCCTTAGCTTCCGACGCCCGGCCCCGACCATCGGTCGCTCGGAGTGTGTCACGGTCACCGTCTCTCGACGGCACACAGCTCTGTCCACTCGAGATCGTGGTCGTCGTCCTCGACCCGGTGGACGAACGTCCGCACCGCCTCGTAGTCCCGGTCGAGGTCCCGCGCGATCTGACTGATCGGTTTACCGTCCATTTCGGTGACAATGTAGAACATCTCCTCAATGTCGAACCGGTGGTGGCCGAAGACTGTCTCCGTCAGATCGTTGAAATACGTCTCACAGTCCTTACACCAGTACCGTTGGGCGCCCTTGTTCGTCGTCCCGCGTTTGACGACGTTGTCGCTTCCACAATGGATACAGGTGACCGTGTCGCCGAACCGGGCCGATCGTAACGCATCATAGCATTGATCGCGCGGGGGCAGGCGCGTGTGCACGGGACGGGACATTATCCAACGGTTTTGCGGCCACCGGAATTGTTGTTACGGTTTATGCTCTCGGCGTGATCCGGTCTGTGGCTCGTTTGCTGGACGACGCAGTAACCTTTAATACCGCCTGCCGCCTGGTAACACACGTTGGCTTCGCCTAGCCGGTTGGCGGCGTGGCGTGACCGACGGATTGACTGCACTCACCACCGTATATCCGATCCCCACACTATGAGCGGCAACGAGACGACAGAGGCCGAAGAGACCGATACTGTAGAAGAGACCACCGAGGTCGATACCCTCGAGGAGGAATCCTCGACCGAGACGGCGGCCACCTTGGACGTCGAGGCGGCGACCGAACAGGAGACCACCGTCGAAGACCTCCGCAAACAGGTCGAAGAGCAACAGGAGCGCATCGAGGACCTCGAGAATCTACTGCTTGATCTCTCGACTCGTGTCGCGGACGGCCGCGATATCGGCGTGTGTCCGGACTGCGGTGGTCCGGTTACGCGTGTTTCCCGGTGGTTCCGTGCCGATACGATCGAGTGTCAGGACTGTGGACGCGTCTTCCACGAGTACTGACCACGCACCCGTTCAGCCACGGCGGGCGACCCTTCGTTCGGACAAACCCGAGTTCTTAAGAGGACCTCCGCCAGAGACTTCGGTGTGACGCTCTGGCACCCATGTCGACTGCCGTGTGTTGTCGGCGGTAGACGGAGCGTCCCGTTGACGCTCACGTCATAGCAATGCCCGTTGATGTCTCCTCGTCCGTCGACGACCCGACGACCCTCGCCGCCAGTGTCCAGCGTACATTCCGGCGCCTGGTCTTCTGGACTGCGTGGTTGTTACTTGCGATCCCGGTGCCGGCATTTCTCCTTGGGGTTGATCTTCCCCTGTTGATCCAGGCGCTCCCATTGGCGGTCAGCGCCGTCCTCCTCGGTATGCCCCACGGCGCCGTTGACCACCTTGTACTCCCACGACTCCACGACCGTCGCCCTTCCTGGCGGTCAATCGGGGCGATTGTTGTACTCTACGCGCTACTCAGCGGAGCGTATCTCGCGTGGTGGTTTCTCGCCCCGGCGCAGGCAGCCGTCTTCTTTATTCTCCTCACCTGGTTCCACTGGGGACAAGGCGAGCTCTTCCCGCTCATGGCCTTCATCGAGGCCGATCATCTGACCTCGCGCATCCAGCGCGCACTGACGATCGTTGCGCGCGGTGGACTCCCGATGCTTGTGCCGTTACTTGGCTTTCCCGACGCGTACCGGTCGGTCCTTGCGGCACTCATCCAGCCGTTTACCGCCTCCGGTGGGTCCAGCCTTGGGTGGCTCTTCCAGCCGTCTGTCCGGTGGTCACTCGGAATTGCCTTCGCGACCGTGACAATCGTGATGCTCCTCCATGGCTACTTTCACAGCCAACACCGCTTCGCGTGGACGGTCGACGCGTTCGAGACGGTCTTCCTCTGGGTGTTCTTCCTTACCGTTCCCCCGGTGTTCGCAATCGGGCTTTACTTTTGTTTCTGGCACTCCGCGCGCCACGTCGCCCGCCTCATTGCTGTCGACACGCCTGCCCGTCGTGCCATCCGACAGCACGACCTCACGACCGCACTGTGGCGGTTCATCAAGGATGCGGCCCCGACGACGGCTGGAGCGTTGGTGCTGTTTTATGCGCTATTGGTGATCGTGCCTAACCGGCCGGATACGCTACTTGAGTTCTCCGGGCTCTATCTCGTGTTGATTGCGGTCCTAACACTCCCGCACGTTGTCGTGGTGACGATCATGGACCGATACCAGGGGATCTGGTGACCGCCCGCGCCGGTCGCGCTATCGGTGTTTCGACATGAAGAAGCCGACGGCGACGAACGCGATCGCCATCATGACGTTGACAATTCCGCCCGGAATGTTTCCCCCAATGATGTTGAATCCTCCGAACATCAGGAGCCCGAGTGCGAAGACCCCGTGGATCACAAGGATGGCAGTACCTTCGTCCATACGGTCACTACCGCACGCGTGGTACAAACCACCACCGATCCGCGTGCTGGCCGTCAGGACCCAGGTGCCGGCCCGGGGTCGCTCCCCTCCGGATTGAACGCGGCGTACTCCTCGCGCGCCTGCGCGGACAAGGACGGTCCAACCCGGTCCAGCGCACGGTCGATGTGTGCGCGCGTCACCCGCAGATCCTCGACGTGTTCGAGTGAGACCTCCCCGGTCGTCTGTGCGGCCCGTTCCTCAAGGTACATCTCCATCGCCAGCAGGCTCGCCTCTCGGAACAGCGAGGCGATGTCGCTTCCGGAGTATCCTTCGGTCTGTTGTGCGAGCGTGTCGATATCGAGTGACTCGATCGGCCGGTCGCGGGCGTGAATCCGGATGATCTCGCGGCGGGCCTCCGCGTCCGGCAGTGGGACTTCGACGATCCGATCGAACCGGCCGGGGCGGATGAGCGCGTCGTCGATTCGATCCGGCCGGTTTGTCGCCCCGATGACGGTGACGCGTTCGCGGGGCTCAAGCCCGTCAAGTTCGGTGAGCAGCTGGGAGACAACTCGTTCGGGTGCCCCATCGCCTCCGTCATCACTCCGGGCGGCTCCGAGTGCATCCAACTCGTCGAAGAAGACCACGGCCGGTGCACTGTCGCGGGCTCGATCGAAGAGCTGTCGGACCCGACGCTCGCTCTCACCGACGTACTTATTGAGCAACTCCGGCCCGTCAACCGGCAGAAAGTTGGCATCTGTCGTCGAGGCGACCGCGCGAGCGAGCATCGTTTTGCCGGTCCCTGGTGGTCCATACAGTAGAACTCCTGCCGGCCCGGCGACACCAAGACGGTCAAGTGCCGCCTGATGCTTAAGCGGCCACTCGACGGCCCGGGTCAGCTCGCGCTTGGCCTCCGTGAGTCCGCCGATATCGTCGAACGAGATCGATGGAACCGACCCCGTCGGCTCGGCAATAGTTGGGGCCGTCTCGTCGATGGCTGTCTCGATATCCGTTGGCTGGAGCGATACGCGACCATCCCCTTCTCCCCGTGCGATCGCTGCCTCAAGTGCGCGCGCCCGGAGCGTGCGTAGATCCGCAGCCACATAGCCAAGCGTCCGTTCGCTCACCGTCTCAAGATCGACCGCGGAACTTCGATCGAGTCCGGCAAACAGCTTGCGGAGGATCGCATAACGATCATCGGCGCTTGGCGATGGCACCGTGAGATGACGGGCCAACCGACCGCCGCGCGTGAGCACCGCATCAATATCCTCGGCGTCGATACACTCTCCCACGACGGCGATCTCATCGCGTCTGACCGTTCGCTCGATCCACGCGCCGAGTCGACGCACAAGCGCGTCGTCGCCCCGGTCGGCGAGGACCCCCAGATCATCGAGGTGGACGATCGCCGGCGCTGCGGCGACTGCATCCACACTGATCGTGTCGAGTCGATCGCCTACGTCCGCAGCCGATCGCGCCGAGAGCTCCGTGCAGTCGACCGTGACGATCTCGGCATCAGCCAGCCAAGCGGCGTGCCGTAGCAAATGGGTCTTTCCAACCCCTGCCCGTCCTGACATCAGGACGCCCGATGCCGCCGACTGCCCGTCAACGGTGTATGCGTCGGCGTGGGTGAGTGGACTGACGATCGTCGATCGTATGCGGGCGATGGTATCCTCGTACCCGCCAACTGCTGACTCCGGGAGCGGGGTTTGGTGGACGTCTCCGGTTGGATCAGCCGCCGGACCGGCTTCGAGAACCAGTTCTGTCTCGGAGCCCATGGCGACCGGTCCCTCTGGCACCGTCTCGGTGACGCGGATCGGTAACTCAAGTGTCCCATTGAGGAATGAGACCGGGATGTCGTCACCGGCAACAATCGGGCGATCGGCAAAGGTCTCACGGACCGCTTGCTCACCGCCCCGAACGGACATCTCAGCGACCGGTGCGGCAACGATCCGGCGGGCCGGGACGAGTCGTGCCGCCTCGACCGCGACGGCGTCCTCCTCGTCGACGCCCAGACTGTCTGCGGCTGACTGTGCCAGTGCGATGGTCCCCGGGTCCAACTCCGAGTCGACCACCGCTCGTGCCGCTAACTGTCGCCCTCCTCCAGAGCGCAACCGAAGCACCGGCTCACTGCCCTCATCGCTATCTAATGCATTGTAGTCGGCATACGCGAGCGCAACCGACCCTGCCGTTATCTCCTCGTCGATGATGACCGTCGCTCCGAGTCGGTTCGTGGTCATGGCCGAGGCGACGCACGCTGGCGGTGTGTGATCCGTACTGCTGTAACTCGGCGCTTTGTTCCTCGATCACTCACAGCCGTTCGTCTCCACGCCAACCGGGCTCCGTGACTCGTGCCGGTCATAACGTCCTTCACGGAGAAAGGAGGGGCGGTAGAAGGATAAAGACTGCGAGGCAGCCGGTCCCGATGGGCCTACCAGCGTCCGCCATCCGGCCACAGGACATTTGCCCCCGCCAGCGTGCCGGACCGACCGTTCGGAGCGGTACGGGCACGTAGCGTCTGTGCTTCCAGTGGGTGGGCGTTACTCCCGCTGTGGGAACGTCTCTGGTTCGTCGCGATCGCCGATTACCCACTCGAGCTCGGCGATCGCGCGGAGCAGTTCGATCTCGAGTTCATCGGCGGTCGGCGACGAGGGCGGATCGTTGGCATCGTACCGTGCCTCGAGATCGTTGATTCGCGCACGAATGTCGTCTTCGGACCGCATATTCCGCCGTGAGTGCCGGGCGACAAAAAGCGTGAGGAACCGTCCGATTGAGGCCGGCCCCTCACCAACGGGGGCGACGGTACAACGGGGAGTGGGAAGCGAGTGGGGGGTTCCGCAACACAGGCGAGGATGGGTCCGTCGCGTCCCCATCGGGAGCCCCGATATCAGTGGTAAAAAATCCCCGTCAGACGATCAGGCGTTCAGCCACGCGGCGAGTTTCGCCAGCGCGCGTCCGCGGTGTGAGATCTCGTTTTTCTCCTCGGTTGATCGCTCGGCGAGTGTTCGTCCGTCGTGTTCGAAGATCGGATCGTAACCGAATCCACCGTCACCTCGCGGCGCGACGATCCGTCCCGAGACGCGACCCTCGAAGGTGACGATCGATCGGGATCCGGATTGATGCAACGTCCCTTCCGTCGGCGGTGTGACCGACGCCTCGGTCGCATAGGCAACGACACACCGGAAGGCGGCCGTGTCGGCACCGGCCCGATCGGCGAGCTCAGCCACCCGATCGATGCCAATGGTGTTCTCGACGTACGCGGAATAGGGGCCGGGGAAGCCGTCGAAGGCATCAATGAACAGTCCCGAGTCGTCGACCAGGACCGGGCCACCGAGCGCGTCGTGTGCTGCCTCGGCGCCGGCGACGGCGATCGGTTCGGGGTCCGGCGCCTGAATTTCCGGATAGTCGTAGTCGGCCTGTGTAACCGTCTGATCGAGGTACGACCGGGCTTCGCGGACCTTCCCTTCGTTACCGGTGACGAATCTAAGCATCCGGTCTGGCTGGTTGCGCTGGGCGCAAAGCGTTATCGACTCTCCGCAACGACCGCTAGTTCTCGTCGACGATTACCTCGACCGGCTCGTCCTCGCTGTCTGTACTCGTCCGTTCGCGCTCCTGATAGAGCAGTGCGGCGACGACGCCGATGACCACCCACGACCGCCAGTTGGCGAGATTGAGCGTGTAGCCAATTCCGAACGGCTTCTCGACAAGCATGCCCTTGCCCGGCTGCCAGTAGGCGCTGAGCATGCGCTTGATGTTCGGACGGTCGAAGTTGTACGGAATTCCGAACAGTTTACCCGAGCTACTGTTGGTCATAGTGGAGGTTAGATCCCGTCGGCTAATCAACGTTTCCTCCGGACGCACAACGGATGGGACCGCTCGGATTTGAACCGAGGTTACAGCGTCCCAAACGCTGAAGGATACCAAGCTACCCCACGGTCCCGTATGTTACCTTCGCGGTGATCCGTCCTAAAACGTTTCGCCTATCGTCCGCCGAGCTCCCGGATGTCGCTGAGTTCGTCGAAGTCAGCCGCCGCGCGCCGACCGCTCTCAAATACTGACTCGGCCACATCAATCGGCGCGTTCGTCCGGGCAGCCAGGGCCATCGCGTCACTCGGACGCGCGTCGACCACCGTCTCGCCACGCGGGGTAGCGACATGGAGATCCGCGATATAGGTGCCGTCGTCGGTAATCTCCGTAATCACGACGCGATCGACGCGTCCGCCGAGTTCTTCGACGACATCCAACAGAAGGTCGTGGGTCAGTGGCCGCCCGATATCAGTCGCGTCGATCCCCCGGGCGATACTCTGGGCTTCGCCAAATCCGATGAAGATCGGCAGTACATCGTCCGCTCCTTCGACCTCAAGGAGTACAACGGGTGTCGGTCCCTGTGGGGTGCCGGCGACCCGAACGCCGTCGATCCGCGCGTGCATACTCCCACTTCGGTCGCTACAGGGTTAAACTGTTCTCCCGGGTCGGTTCTCACTCGAACAGTGCGAGTCCGTGCATCCGATCGTCGTCGGTCAACTCGGGATGAAACGACAGGGCTGTGACCGGGCCGTCCCGCACGGCCACCGGCCGATCTCCAACGCGCGCCAGCACCGTTATGTCCGTCCCAACGGCCTCGATTGCGGGCGCCCGAATGAATACTGCGTGAAACGGCTCATCGAGCCCCTCAACATTGAGGTCGGCCTCGAAGCTGTCGCGCTGTCGACCAAAGGCATTTCGCCGGACCGACGCGTCGATCAGATTGAGCTCGTTGACTCGATCGTCGTTTGCGTCACGGGCGAGTAGGATCAACCCGGCGCAGGTCGCCAGTACCGGCTTGTCTGCGTTGACGTGTGCGATAATCTCCTCGGCAATCCCCTCTTCGTGGACGAGCCGTGAGATTGTCGTTGACTCGCCACCCGGAACGACGAGGAGATCACACTCTGGAACCGTCCCGCTCGTCCGAATCTGATCGACAGAAACAGTCTCGCCACGCCGCTGTCCGGCGCGCTTGAGTGCCCGAACGTGCTCGCTTACATCACCCTGGACGGCGATGACCCCCGCTCTGATCGTCATTCTCGGCCGTCAGTAGACGATTGCGAGCATCTGGACGAACACGCCCAACAACAGTCCGAAGGCAACGATACTCTTTGGATCCATCTGGATCGCGTTTGAGTCCTCCGAATCGAAGTACCGGACCAGCCCGGCACTCGACATCAACCCACCGGTGTTTTGACCGCTGCTCATACCCCAACCAACAGTGCCGGCCCTCTTATCTGCTGCGGTGTGGGTCGCTGCTACCGCCTTCGCACGTTCGCTACGGGCAGGGCAGGCCGAGCGCTTCGGGGCGACTCCCGGAGTAGTTCACGGTGGTGAGCCCCCGATCACGCGCACGACCGTGTTGGGTTGGATCCGCCGACGAACCTCCTCGTGTTGAATGGTCCCCCAACTCGTTCCTGCCGCGTGTACCCGTAACGGCGATGATGCATTCCGCCAGGTCAGCACCGGTATGGGGAAACATTCAAGCGGTATCTTGGGCAATCCCGGCACATGGTTGTTACCATCAAAGACTTCTATGCTGACTGGTGTGGCCCGTGTAAGACACAGGACCCTATTCTTGAGGAACTCGCCGAAGACTGGGATGTCACGCTTGAGCGGATCGATGTCGACGAGTCGACCGCCGTCGCCAACGAGTATCAGGTACGATCGCTTCCGACGGTCGTAATCGAATCCGACGACGACATCGTCGACCGGTTCGTCGGTGTCACCCAGCGCGAGGAACTTGAGGCCAGCCTCGAACGCGCCCAGTCCTGAGCCCCCGGATAACCAACGTTTTGTACCCACTGTCCCAATCACCAAGGACATGCGCAAGTTGCTGTTTGCCGCCCTCGTGGCCGTTCCGCTCCTTGATGCGGCCGTGCTGGTGGCTGTCGGGACACGGATTGGCTGGATCCCGACCGTCGCGCTTGTTGTGCTCACGGCGCTGTTGGGGACGGTCTTCGTCCGTGCGGAGGGCCGTCGCACCCTGGCCAGGCTACAGCGGTCGCTCGCTGCTGGCGACCCACCGGCCGATGAGCTCATCGATGGCGGGCTATTGATCGCTGCCGGGGCGCTGTTGTTGACCCCCGGACTCCTCACCGATGCCCTGGGCTTCCTGTTCGTTCTCCCGTTCACCCGTCGGCCGATCCGGTCGGTTGTTAAATCCAGGGTGATCGTCCCGCAGCTTGACAGCACGACCGGCGGATTCGTGACCGGTCAGGTATACACGGCAGGCTTTCCGGGGTCCTCCGGCGAGGACACCATCGATGTGGAATCGCCAGACGACGACTCCTCGCGAGAAAGAAACGCTTAAACCGAATCGTCGTCCACATCCTGATGCGCTCACCTGGGCCAATAGCTCAGTCAGGTTGAGCGCTCGGCTGATAACCGGGAGGTCCACGGTTCAAATCCGTGTTGGCCCACTCTTTTGTGTATGTACGTTGGCGTTGATGGCTGCCCGGATGGATGGATCGCCGTCAGATACGACGAGACGTTCGTTGACGGCGGATTCTATCCCGACATTGATGCCGTGTGGAATGCCTTCGGTGCCTCGGCGGAGACGATCCTCGTTGACGTGCCGATTGGACTCCGTGTTGACTCCGCTCGCAAGCGGCCGTGTGATGATGCCGCCCGCGCCCGTCTCGCGCCGACACGTCATGCCAGCGTCTTTCCCGCTCCAATCCGGCCCGCTGTACACGCCGACTCCTACGAGACCGCTAAGGCCATTCAGGAACGCCGTACTAACGGAAGCCTCGGCGTTCAGGCGTGGCACATTGCAGATAACATCGCCGAGGTAGATACCCTGCTGCGCGAGACGGCCCCAGAGGCCGTTGGCACGCTCCGCGAGGCCCACCCGGAAGTCTGTTTCTGGGCCCTCAACGATGAGTCGCCGACCACCCATTCAAAGACGGGCGCGCCCGCCCGTGCGTTCTGGGAACGGATCGACATTCTCGAAGCCGTTGATGCGGCAGTCCTCACGCATGTCCGCACGGTTGGCAGTCGCCTCTCTGTCGAGGCGACGAACGACGATATTCTCGATGCGTTTGTGCTGGCGCTGACGGCGAGTCCGCGAACCGGTCCGCTGCGGCAACTCCCCAAGGAGTGGCCGTCGGACGACCCGGGCGATCCGACCGGCCTCCCAATGGAGATGGTCTACGCCACCCCCCGGTGACCCCTGCCCGACCCCGTGTCGGTCTCGATGCTCTCCGGTCGGACATCGTATCAGTCGTTGAAAAACACAGACGGGTTATTCAGCACTGACCAACTGATTAGCCGCGAGCCGGCATGCTACCGCCGTCCGCAC
>CAZFMU010000040.1:0-1535 GCA_964520165.1 uncultured Salinarchaeum sp.
CGGTCGGCAAACTCGATTGGACGGACAAGTAAAGAGGGAGCATCCGCCGCGGTATAATAGAGAATTTCCGCACTATCGTCGAAGAACTGCTGGTCAATTGCATTCGCGAGGTCAATTGCGAACGCTCGCGCGTCCGGGCTGTCATCGTAGTGATCGACTGCAAGCGCTCCGAGCCCCACGAAGGCGTAGTCGGCGAGAACCGCCGGTTGTCCCGCCGTGCCGTTGATAGTACGCCGGTTGAGACGACCGCTTGATGAGTTCCAGAGCTGTTCGCGGACGAACGCGAGCGTACGGTTGGCCCGCGTTGCGAGTTGTTCGTTCTGCAGCAGGCTCGCCCCGGTCGCGAACGCCCGGATAGCCAGACCATTCCAGCCGGCAATAACCTGCTCGTCGCGGGGCGGACGGGGGCGCTCGTCCCGGTGGGCGAGCAGCTCGCCGCGCAGTCGGTTGAGGGTGTCGCGAACGGTCGAGGGCGACCGATTGAGTTCATCAGCAATCGCATCGATGGAAGCGACACGACGAAGCACCGATCGCCCCTCAACGTCACCCGCATCGGTGATTCCATATCGCTGCCGGAGCGCCGACTGCTCCCACGACACATCGGTGACCGACTCAATCTCCGCCGGCGTCCACGTGTAGTAGGCCCCTTCGACCGGATCGGCGTCAGATGGCCCCCTGAGGGGTGGACTACGCGCGTCAAGCGTACTGTAGAACCCGCCTGTGTCAGCAGACAATTCGCGTTCGAGAAACGCAAACGTCTCCTCGGCAACCGTTCGAAACCGGTCGCTGTCGAATAACGCCGACGCGACAGCATAACACCGGGCGAGCTCAACATTGTCATAGAGCATCTTTTCGAAGTGCGGCACATGCCACTCGCGGTCGGTCGCATAGCGATGGAATCCGCCGCCGAGGTGATCGTAAATGCCACCATCGGCCATCGCCCGCAGGGTTTCTTTGGCGACAGCCGCCGCCTCGTCGTGCTCCCAGGCCGACGCAACAAGAAGGGTGAACAGCCGGCTTGGCGACGGGAATTTGGTCCGGTTGCCCCAGCCGCCGTGCTGGCGATCCGCTCCATCGACAGCAGCCTCAATAACATGGCTGAGTGGCCGATCAAGACGGGCGGGCGGTGGTGGTGAAAAGGCGTCACGCAGGCGGTCGGTCCAGGCATCGGCCCGTTCCTCAACCTCGGATCGCTGGGTCGCCCACGTCTCGGCGACCCGATCGATGACATCCGAGAAGGCCGGTCGACCGTACCGTTCGCTCGCCGGATAGTAGGTACCGACCGAGAACGGGCGGCCATCGGGCGTCAGCCAGACCGACAGCGGCCATCCACCGGAACCGGTCGTGATCTGAGCGAGACGCTGATACAGGAGATCCAGCCCAGGGTGCTCCTGTCGGTCGACCTTGATTGGCACAGACGTATCGTTGAGAGCAGCAGCGGTCGACGGATCCTCAAAGGACTCGGCCTCCATAACCTGACACCAGTGACAGGCAGCGTACCAGAAAAAGAGAAAAATCGGAAGGTCACGATCAAC
>CAZFMU010000040.1:1545-12021 GCA_964520165.1 uncultured Salinarchaeum sp.
GTTGCACACCAGGGCGGCCAGTGGACGGGGTTGTCGGCGTGGGCGGCAAGATACGGACTGGCCGTGTCGGGGAGACGATTGCGGTCGGTCGGAGCACTCATCACACTGATCACGTGACCGATCCCCCTAAGCCCGTCGTCGCGAATGGATACGAACCGATATACGGATCGGTGCTCAATCCCCGGGTATGACCGAAGGGACCGACGGCGCGTGGTTCGCGGGGATCGACCCCACGGACGCGGCCGCGGCCGCGACGGCAATCCGGACAGGCCAGGCCGACGCCCCGGACGCCTGGCCAACGGTGGCCGTCGAGTGCGGCGTCGTCGCCGACAAATCCACCTATTATGAGCAGCTGCACGAGGCGACGCTCGCTGCCGCCCGGGACGCTGTCGAGGAGCGTGAACAGGCCGACGACCAACAGCTGATTCACCTCCTGCGCGCCCACGATGACTGTCAGCGGCAGGCCAACGAACTTGCTGAGCGCGTCAGCGAGTGGGGGGGCAGCCGGCTTGAGGAGACAGGCCACGGGGTCGCATACGCGCGGCAGGTCGCCGACCACGACCCGGAGGGTGCGGTTGAGCGGCGGCTGGTCGCCCTGGCTAACCGCTGTGTCGACCTCGATGAGGAGGCAGCAGCGCTTGAGGCCGAGCTCAAGCGGCTCGCCCCGAGCGTCGCACCGAACCTGGCCACACTGGCCGGGCCGTTGTTGGCGGCCCGACTCATCGCTCTTGCTGGCGGACTTGAGGCCCTGGCCAAGCTTCCATCGAGTACGGTACAGGTGCTCGGGGCGGAGGACGCACTATTTGCCCATCTCCGTGGCGACGCCCCATCGCCAAAACACGGCGTCATCTACACACACGAGTACGTCCAAGAGGTGCCAAACGGCGAGCGAGGGTCGGCTGCTCGGGCGCTGGCCGGTAAACTGACAATCGCTGCCCGGATCGACTATTACGCCGGCGACCGACGACCGGCGCTTGAGGAGGAACTTGAGGAACGCATCGCGACCATCCGCGCCCGGGGTGAATCGGCATGAGCAATCCTCCAGCGGGCGTGACAGTCCGGGACTTCAACGGTGAGTCCGCACTTGCAACCGTCGGGGAGCCGGTCTACGGCGAAGCAACCGACGGCAAGTGGCGACGGTGGGATCACACACGGTCGAAGCTGGGGGCGATGCTCGACCGTGGGATGGACACGGGGCTAAGTGGCGGCGAGACGGTGTTGTACCTCGGGGCGGCCAACGGGACGACCGTCAGTCACGTTGCGGATTTCGCTGGGCCAACATACGCGGTTGAGTTTGCACCTCGGCCAATGCGTGACCTCCTCGAAGTGGCCAGGACCCGGAGTAACCTGTTTCCACTGCTCAAGGACGCCCGACGTCCAACGACGTACGCCCATGTCATCGAATCGGACCTCGACGTAGTAATCCAAGATGTCGCCACGCGTGGACAGGCCGCTGTTGCCGTCGCTAACCGGCAGTTTCTCGCCGATGACGGTCGACTGCTGCTGGCGTTAAAGGCCCGGAGCGAGGATGTAACAGCCACTCCGGAGACGATCTTCGACGAGGCGCACGACCGTCTGAGCGATGCCTACGAGATTCTCGAGACGGAGCGGCTTGATCCTGTACACACGGACCATCTCGCCGTTGTGGCGCGTCCACGCTGAAGCGCACAACGTGGGTTTTTCATCGGGCACTCACCTACGGTAGTGGCATGACCGACGCGGGACAACAATCCCTCGACGATTTCGGAACGGATCGGCCGGCAGCGGAGGCCCGGGCCGTCGTCGGTGCCGATCCAGCGATCGAGGGAGAGGTAATCGACCCGGCGCGGGAAGCGCTCCCCGCTGTCGAGGAGACAATCGAGATTGGGATCACCCAAGTAGATTACACCATCGCCGGACGCGGTGACGACGAGCGGCCACTCATTCATGTCTTTGGACGGACCGCCGATGGGCGGGCCGAGCACGTCCGTGTGACGGGCTTTCGACCGTACTTTTACGCGCCGGCAGCGACCGTCGATGACGACGAGTTGCTCACCTACGATCGGATCACCGACTGGGAGTATACCGACGCGGACGGCGAGCCATTCCGCAGTATTCGCGACGAAGAGCTCGTGAAAATCTACGGGCAGACGCCACGCGACGTTGGGGAGATCCGGACGGATTTTGACCACTACGAGGCGGACGTGCTGTTTCCCAACCGGTTCCTGATCGACAAGGACATCGAAAGTGGCATTCGCGTACCGGCGCGCCGCGACGAATCCGGGCAACTCATCGTCCATCACGAGGAGGTCACACCGACCGATCTAATCGCGGAGCCGCGGGTGTGCATGCTCGACATCGAGGTCGACGACCGCAACGGGTTCCCCGAGGAGGGGGAAGAGCGGATCGTCTGCCTGACCGCCCACGACAGCGTCGACGACGAGTACGTCTGCTGGCTGTATGAGCCGCCAGAGGGGACCGACGACATTCCGACGGACCTGCCGTCGTATGAGTTCCTCTCGGGGAGGCCGGAACTCGACGTGCGCGCTTTCGCCACCGAGGAGGCGATGCTTGATGATGTTCTTCGGTTCGTGGAGGAGCGCGATGTCGATATCCTCTCGGGATGGAACTTCACCGACTTTGACGCGCCGTATCTACTCGACCGGCTCGACCGGCTGGATCCCCGCACTGACTATGACCTCTCGGTCGAACGGCTCTCACGGGTCGACGAAGTCTGGCGGTCGGACTGGGGTGGCCCGAGCGTCAAGGGACGCGTCGTGTTCGACCTCCTCTATGCCTATCAGCGGACGAAGTTCACCGAGCTCGATTCCTACCGGCTCGACGATGTCGGCGAGCGCGAGCTCGGAGTCGGTAAGGAACGCTACCCGGGCGACATCGGCGACCTCTGGGAGGATGATCCCGAACAACTGCTTGCGTACAACCTCCGGGACGTTGAGCTCTGTGTGGAGCTCAATACCGATCAAGAGATCATCCCCTTCTGGAACGAGGTGCGCTCATTCGTCGGGTGCAAACTTGAGGATGCAACCACGCCCGGCGACGCGGTTGACGTGTACGTCCTGCACAAGGCCCACGGCCGGTTCGTGCTCCCCTCGAAGGGCCAACAGGACACGGAGGACTACGAAGGCGGGGCCGTCTTCGACCCGGTGACGGGGGTCAAAGAGAACGTGACAGTGCTGGATCTGGCCAGTCTCTACCCGATGTCGATGCGGACGATCAACGCGTCACCGGAGACGAAGGTCGACCCGGACACCTACGACGGCAAGACCTTCCGCGCACCCAACGGGACGCACTTCCAAACCGAACCAGACGGGATCATCCGCGAGATCATCACAGAGACGCTCGACGAGCGCGAGGAAAAAAAGGCACTCCGTAACGAGTACGATCCCGAGGAGCCAGAATACCAGCGATACGACCGCCAGCAGGCCGCAGTAAAGGTGATCATGAACTGCTTCACCCCCGACACTGAGGTCCTCACACCGGCTGGTGTCCGGAACATCCGCGATCTTGAGGTGGGGGATAAGGTATACGCGCTTGATCCCGAGACGACGGAACTGACGGTGAAACCGGTCGCCGAGACGCACAAGTACCCCGACTACCGCGGCACTCTCATTGACATTCAGACCGACGAGACCGACTTCCGGGTGACGCCAAACCACCGAATGCTCGTGCGTTCTGATACGGACGCTGACTGGGACTACACCGAGGCAGGGGCACTCGAGGCCGACACACGGTATGAACTCCCACACGGGTGGGACGGACCAGACGGTCAGGAACTAGAGACAGTCGATCTGACGCGGTTCATCGATGACTACGAGATTCGAGTCGAAATGACAGCCGCCAGCAAGGCGGTACAGACGACACTCGAAGATGTGTCTCGACGGGCAGAGGCGGATGATGCATACATTCTCACCGACGAACAGTTTGAGGCCCACCGCGAGGAGTTCGTAGAGGAGACTGACCAGATGGCCATCCGCGGCGGTTCAGGTGAGCCGTGGATTCCGCGCACCTACGACGGCGATGCGTTCCTTCAGGCACTGGCAGTGTACGCTGCCACCGGGACAGACGTGACAGAACAGAACATCTCGGAGATCGAACGTGATCGCATGCCGGCGATCACAGACGGGGGACAGACATCCCGACGGTCGGAGAAGGCCTGTGATCGGCCAGCGTCCGTACCCGAACAGGCTGACGAGGGGAGGCAGATCGCATCGCCGGCGTTTAGCGAGGTAGTGCAGCATCTTATTGAGACGGAGAGCAGTCACAGACGGATACCTGAACTGGTGTTTGACACCACAGACACCCAACAGCGGCGCTTTCTTGAGACGCTCGTCGAGCACGGTGGCGAGCACCAACCGGACGGATGGTCCTACACGACGCCCAGCGAAGAGTTTCGTGATGATCTGCTTCGGCTCTGCACCCACTGTGGACTGCGGACACGGTACGCGGTCGACGGGGATGCCTGGCGCGTCCGCGCTGTTGAGGGGACGACGCCGTCATTCCGAATGGATCGCGACGGCGGCCAGAGTACGGCGACAGAGGGGGTATACTCGGTCACCGTGGCGGAGCATCACAACCTACTGGCTGGTCGGAACGGAACATTCCAGTGGACGGGAAACTCGCTGTACGGCGTCCTGGGCTGGGACCGATTCCGTCTCTACGACAAGGAGATGGGGGCGGCCGTTACGGCGACCGGTCGGGAGGTCATCTCATTTACCGAGACGGCCGCGAACGAACTCGGCTACGATGTCGCCTATGGCGATAGCGTCACCGGCGACCGGCCGGTGGTCGTCCGTGATCCGGACGGTCGGGTGCGGATCCTTCCGATCGCCGACCTCTTCGAACGGGGCACAGCCGAACAAGAGTTGTTCGTGTCCGCTGACGGCGAGACGGTCCCACAGCCGGTTCAGACAAAGAGCCGCCGGTCGCTTGATGGCTGGGAGGCGCTCTCGTTACGAGCTGACGGCGAACCGGAGTGGCAGCCGATCCAGCAGGCGATTCGACACGAGACGGACAAGCCGGTCGTGCGACTTCAACACCCGAAGGGGGCCTCGACGACGACGCGCGATCACGCGTATATCGTCGCCGACGGCGAGGGCTACACCGAGGCGCCACCGGAGCGGGTAGAGGAGCCACTTCGGATTCCCGGCTTACCGGCGGTCAAGACGGTTTCGACACTAGAGACACAGACAATACTCGCCGATGAGGCCGACGTGCAGGTTGATACCGACCACGTCCAACTCGCCGGCTCAACCACAACGCTTCCGCGACAGATCGATCCGGATAGCGAGAAAGGACAGGCCCTCTTTCGACTCCTTGGCGCGTACGCACGCGGGGGGTCAGGGTCATCGGACACAATCAGTCTCACCGGATTCGATCGGGCCACCCTCCGGCAACGTCGTACCGACTACGACCAACTCGTCGAAACTGAGGCCACCGGACACATCGATACCGAGGCAGGCCCGGAGCTTAGACTGACCAACAGCCTCGTCGCATCGCTCATCCAAGGGCTCGTCGAGGGGTCGGGGATCCCATCGATTGTATTTCATGTCACGGACACAGCCCAGCAGGCGTTTCTCGATGGCTTCACTGGCGGTACGTGGCCACTTGAGACAACAAGTCAGGCGGTGGCTGCCGGCGTGTCGACATTACTAACGCAGCGAGGGGAGACGCACAGCTTCACCTACCGCGAGACGGACGGGGCGTATGTACTCCATCGTAAGGAGGACAAGACAGGGGAGCCGGTTCGTACAGCGGTGGCTCACGAAGGAGCCGTATACGACCTGAGCGTTGCGAACAACGACAACTTCGTTGACGCCGTCGGTGGAATCGTCCTCCACAACACCGACTCGGTCATGCTTGAGCTCGGGAGTGGCGTCTCCAAGGAGGAAGCCATCGAGCAGTCCTTCGAGATCGAGGAACACATCAACGACCGGTACGACGAGTTTGCTCGCGAGACGCTTAACGCGACGGTGCATCACTTTCAGATCGAGTTTGAGAAGCTCTACCGGCGGTTCTTCCAGGCCGGCAAAAAGAAGCGCTACGCCGGCCACATCATCTGGAAGGAAGGCAAAGACGTTGATGACATCGACATCACCGGATTCGAGTATCAGCGGTCGGACATCGCGCCGCTTACCAAGGAGGTTCAGCGGGAGGTCATCGAGCGGATCGTCTACGGGAAGGACCGCGATGCGATCACGGAGTATCTCCACGACGTGATCGAGGAGGTCCTTGAGGGCGAACTTGATCCGGAGGAGATCGCCATCCCAGGTGGGATCGGCAAACGGCTGACAAACTACGATACACCGACCGCCCACGTCCGTGGCGCGCGCTATGCCAACCTGCTGTTGGGAACGAACTTCGCCCGGGGAAGCAAGCCAAAGCGGATCTATCTGAAGAAGGTCCATCCGGAGTTCTTCCGACGGATGGAGGCAGAGGAAGGCCTTGATCCCCACGAGAACGACCTCTATCGGGAGTTCAAACGGGATCCTGACGTGATCTGTTTTGAGTATACCGACCAACTTCCCGAGGAGTTCGAGATCGACTGGGAGACGATGCTCGAAAAGACGCTCAGGGGACCGATCGCCCGGATCCTTGAGGCACTCGACATCTCGTGGGAGGAGGTCCGAAGCGGACAGGAGCAAACCGGACTGGGACAGTTCACCTGATCGGAGGATTGAGCGTTCCGAAAAATTATTTTCTTATTTGAGAAGCTCAATTTGAGGTGATACGAAAGCATTATGGTGTCGACGGCCTTGGTGTCGGTAACGCTTCACCATGGCACGCATCGAAATCACGGACCTTGAGGCCAAAGTCGCAGCGGAGGATGGCGAGCAGATTCTCCGAGGCGTCAACCTCGAGGTCGATTCCGGCGAAATCCACGCGTTGATGGGTCCGAACGGAAGCGGAAAATCGACACTCGCAAAGGTCATTGCCGGTCATCCGGCCTACGAGGTGACCGGTGGTGAGATCGAACTCATCTTCGAGGGCGACGAGTTCGAGGAGCTTGAGTCGGGGGATCTTCACTGGGACCTCCTCGATCTCGAACCGAACGAGCGCGCTGCCCTTGGGATCTTCCTGGGCTTTCAGTATCCCGCAGAGATCGAGGGTGTAACACTCTCGAACTTCCTGCGAACAGCGCTGAATGCCAAGCTCGACGAGCGAGAGGAGCTCTTCGAGGATGAAGAAGACGAGGGCGAGACAGAGACCGAAGCGGACGATACCGGCTATGACACCTCACCGATGGAAGGTCCCGCCGATGAGGGCGAGGTCGGCGTCGCCGAGTTCCAGGAGTTGATGGAAGACCGGATGGAGCAGTTGAATATGGACAAGGCCTTCGCTCGGCGGTATCTCAACGCCGGGTTCTCCGGCGGTGAAAAGAAGCAGGCGGAGGTCCTGCAGGCCTCGATCCTTGAGCCCGAGATCGCCGTGCTTGACGAGATTGACTCCGGACTGGACATCGACCGACTCCAAGACGTCTCAGAGGGCATCAACTCGCTACGCGACGAGCAGGGCACCGGTATCCTCCAGATCACCCACTACCAGCGGATCCTCGATTACGTCGAGCCCGACCGCGTTCACGTAATGCTCGACGGGCAGATCGCCAAGAGCGGCTACAGCGAGCTCGCAGAGACACTCGAGGACCGTGGATACGAGTGGGTCCGCGAGGAGACCTACGGTACCGCATGAGCGATCAGCCAACCGTGCTGACCGTGACAATCACCCACGACTGCGATCATCACCGATCATGAGCTCCGAAGAACACCTACAGCATACCGATACCGAGGAACGGTTCGCGTTCAAGAAAGAAGAGCGAGCGGCCGTCAAGTCCGACGCCGGACTGACCGAGGAGGTTGTTCGGCTAATTAGCGAAGACAAGGACGAGCCGGAGTGGATGCTTGAGCGGCGACTACGCGCGCTTGAACAGTTCAAGCAGATGCCGATGCCGGAGGGCTGGCCCGGACTGCCGGACCTCTCGGGACTCGACATTGACGAGATCGTCCCTTACATCCGGCCTGACGTCGAGGAACGGACCGGGGTCGACGACTGGGAGGAACTCCCCGAGGACATCCGTGACACCTTCGACAAGCTGGGCATCCCGGAGGCCGAGCGCGAGGCGCTCTCTGGTGTCGGCGCGCAGTACGAGTCGGAGGTCGTCTACCAGAACATGCAAGAGCAGTGGGAGGAGAAGGGTGTCGTCTTCATGAATATGGACGAGGCCGTCCAGGAACACCCAGAACTCGTCAAGGAGTACTTCATGACCCAGTGCGTGCCGCCATCGGACAACAAGTTCGCGGCGCTGCACGGGGCGGTCTGGTCCGGCGGGTCATTCGTGTACGTCCCTGAGGGCGTTACCGTCGAGATGCCCGTCCAGGCATACTTCCGCATGAACTCCGAGGGCATGGGCCAGTTCGAGCACACTCTCATTATCGCCGAGGAGGGCGCCGAGGTCCACTACATCGAGGGCTGTTCGGCTCCGCAGTACGCAACTCACAGCCTCCACGCCGGCGGTGTCGAGGTGTTCGTCAAGGAGGACGCCCACGTCCAGTACTCGACCGTCCAGAACTGGTCGCGCAACACCTACAACCTCAACACCAAGCGCGCCATCGTCGACGAAGGCGGCCGGATGGAGTGGGTCTCCGGGTCGATGGGGTCGGACGTGACCATGCTCTATCCCTCCTCGATTCTCCGCGGTCGAGGGGCCAGCGACAACCACATCACCATCGCCTTCGCCGGTGAGGGCCAGGACATCGATACTGGCGCGAAGGTCTATCACAACGCGCCGAACACGAAGTCCACCATCGAGTCGAAGTCCATCAGCAAGGACGGCGGCCGGACGAACTACCGCGGACTAGTGCACATCGCCGACGGCGCCGAGAACTCCTCGACGGCCGTCGAGTGTGACGCGCTGATGTTCGACAACGACTCGACCTCCGACACGATGCCGTACATGGAGATCAACGAGTCGAAGGTCGACGTGGCCCACGAGGCGACCGTCGGGAAGATCGGCGACGAGGACATCTTCTACCTCCAGTCCCGCGGCCTGGACGACGACGACGCCAAGAAGATGATCGTCGCGGGCTTCATCGAGCCGATCACCGAGGAACTGCCCCTCGAGTACGCCGTCGAGCTGAATCGGCTGATCGAGCTGGAGATGGAGGGGAGTCTGGGATGAGCACCAGGCAGTTCCGCGAGGCGGTCGATCGGGAGACTGTCTCCGCGCTCGCAGAGCAGTTCGACGAGCCCGACTGGATGGCCCAGACCCGTCTGGACGCGCTGGAGGCCGTTCCGGAGCTGGACTTTCCGCCGGTCATTCAGACCCCTGGCCGCAAGTGGACCGACCTCGAGAGCCTCGACTTCGAGGCGCTGGTCGATCCGCTCTCCCAGCCCGCGGATTCGAGCCGGTCGGGCCCCGAAGCGGTCACCGTCTCCTCGATGGCCACCGCGCTCTCGGAGACGCCCGAGCTCCTCGAGGAGTACTACGGCTCGATCGTCGACCCACAGGCCAACCGCCTGGTCGCGCTGACGACGGCGCTGCGCTCCGGCGGTACCGTGGTTCACGTCCCGGAGGGAGTCGACGCCGGGACCGTCGAGATCGAGACGGCGATGAACGGCCGCTCGCGGCTGGAGTACACGCTGGTCGTGGCCGAACCGAACAGTTCGGTGACCGTCACGGACCGTCGGTCCTCCGGGGGCGACGTCGAGGCGTCGCGGTACTACGGCGGCGTCCTCGAGGTCGTCGCCGAGGAGAACGCGACTGTCAACTACGGCTCCCTCCAGGAGTTCGACGACCGGACCTACGCCTACACGACCTCTCAGGGCCGGGCCGAAACCTACGGGACGGTCAACTGGCTCGAGGGCAACCTCGGCTCGAAGCTCCGCAAGTCCGAAGTCGGGACGACACTGGCCGGCGACGGCTCGGAGACCAAGACCGTCGGGGCCTTCTTCGGCCGCGACGACCAGCACTTCGACCTGGACGCGAAGGTCTGGCACCGGGCCGAACACACCACCGCGGACCTCGTGACCCGGGGCGTCGTCGACGACCGCGCCCGCTCGGTCTACGAAGGGACCCAGGACGTCGGCCGCGAGGCCTGGGACACGAGTTCCTACCAGCGTGAGAACACCCTGATGCTCTCGGACGACAGCGAGGCCGACGCCTCGCCGAAGCTGATCATCAACAACCACGACACCGAAGCCTCCCACTCGGCGACGGTCGGGCAGGTCGACCAGGAGGACCTGTTCTACATGACCTCGCGGGGAGTCCCGGAGCAGACCGCCCGGAATATGCTCGTAGAGGGCTTTTTCGTGCCGGTCCTCGAGGAGATGGACGTCGAGGGCCTGCGCGAGGACTTCGAGGCCGGCGTCGCGGCGCGCCTCGACTGATCGGTCGAACCCGTCACGCATTTATCCTGGACCGTCGAATCAGTCCGGTAGAGTCCCGTGGTGTAGCGGCCAATCATAGTGGCCTTTGGAGCCACT
>CAZFMU010000041.1:0-12000 GCA_964520165.1 uncultured Salinarchaeum sp.
CGTGATCACGAACGTCCACAATTTCGAGAATCGGCGTAATCACTGTTGGGCCGGTTGCGACCAGTAACGCACCGATTAGAAAGGACAGGGCCCATGACTCCCCAAGTAAGAACCGGCCCGAGAGAGCGATCCCGACCAGCGTCATGGCGGCACCAATCGTTATCAGTCGGAAGGTTGTCGTTGAGGCCTGTTGTAGCCGCTCACGCCGGAGCTGGAAAGCGCCATCAAATACAATAATGGCGACACTGAGTCCGACAACCGTCGAGAGGCCACTCTCGCTGAACGTTTCAAGTTCAATGATGGTTGGTGTCGGCCCGAGTTGCCCGACAACGGGGAGGTTGATCGGTCCCAGACCACCCAGTAGAACACCGATCGTGATGAGAAAGAGCACACTCGGTATCTCCAGACGTCGCGAGAGCAACTGAGCGAGAATTCCGAGTAAGAAAATGCCAACGATGATAGAGAGCAGCGTCTGGGACACACTTAGGACAATGACAGAGCTTAGTTATGCGTTTTGAATTTCGAAGTATGAAGATCCTCGTGTTTCAGCGCGGGGAGGACATCTGCGATGCACAACGCCTCCCATATCCGTGACACCAGTAGTTGATGACCTGTCGTTCGGAACCGCCGGATTACCATGACGGTAAGACGGTCGACGGCAACATTCATTTGAGATCCTCCTCCGCGTGCACGCAGAGGACTCCCGAGCGGTGGGAGTTTCAGGGTTGCAGTCCAACCAGTGGACTACCACACCTTTCGGGTGCGGGTAGTCCCACAGTGTCGGTGTGGTGGACTGCTGGCGTTGAGGAGAACGGAGTTCTCGTTCGCACATCAGAAATCGAAGATTTCTGAGGACGGTGCCAAACCGCCGTTACCCCTATCTTTGACCGTGTTTGGCGTCCGGGTGTTGTTTTGGCCACAGAGACGCCAGCAGGCGTCAACAGAATCGGGGGTATCGTGTTGCTTGCTTTGAGCAGTCAGCACGGACACACGCTTCGAGCATGTGTGTTCACCGACTGTCCTTTCGGATACTGTCTCGTTACGTGGGCGGACAGGCCGCCTCCGAAGGACGGTTCGGAATCCGCTCCGTTCCGACCAGTTCCTCCAGTAGCGTAGGGCAGCCTGTCGCTTAAATGCAATCGGTGGAAACTCGGGGCAGGCGTTTGAATGGTGGTACGTTTCCCAGAATGACGGCGCGTATCCACGCCGTGAACGGCGTAGTATTGCGCCTGTTCAACCTATAAGGGTGGGGTTCGTGCTTGACCTGATACTCACAGACGAACGGAGTAGGCCGCCTTTAGTATATAATAAATACGTCATATTCGCAGAAAGATAATATATATTACACAGTCGACCGCAGACGAGTGTGCTCTCGTTTTCGGACGCCGAGAGAGGAAGCTTACGCGCTCCGGTCGGAATGACACCGGTTGATCGCCTCGCGGACAGCGTCTCGACGGCCGACCAGCGTCAGATTGTCGCCCTGTCGGAGGGTGGTGTCGGCGTTCGGAATCTGTGCGTCGCCGTCGCGGCTCAGCAGAGCGATCAATACCCCATCCGGAAACATCTCGTCGAGTTCCACGATGGTCTTGCCCGAGAATTCTTCGGCGGTCACCTCGATCTCTTGGACATCGCCCTGCCGACCGAGCTCGGACATCCACTTCGCGAGTGCCGGCCGTTCGATGGCGTTGTCCATTGACTGGGCGACCGACTCGTCGGCCTCGATGGCCCGGATGCCCAACTCCTCAAACGCCTCGGCGTTCCCCGGGGAGTTAACCCGCGCGATTGTCGTCTCGATGTCGAACTTCGATTGTGCGAGCTGGGCAACGAGAAGATTCGCATCGTCATCGCCGGTCGCCGCGGCGATCGTTTTCGCCGCGTTCGCACCGGCCTCTTCAAGGACCTCCGTACGTGTGCCATCGCCGCGGCGGACGGTGAATCCGGCGTTGCGCGCCGTTTCGACCACCTCGGGATCCTGTTCGATGAGAATGACGTTTTCGCCACGATCCTCCAGCCGTTCGGCGAGGCCGCGACCGACACGACCGCCGCCGACGATGATGACACGCATGGGTAAGATGTCGAGAAACTCCGCAATGTGTCTGGCGAGCCCGCCCTGGAAGACGACCGTTGCGAGAATCACCAAAAAGACGGTTCCGACAAGGACGGTTGCCGCCGCCGGATCCTCTGCTCGGAGCTCAAGGGCAAACAGGGTAGCCACGCTCGCCGGGATGATTCCGCGTGGGCCAACGACGCTCATGAACAGCTGCTCGCGGACGGAGAAGCTACTACCGTACGTACAGGCGAGTACCGCAACCGGTCGAATCAGGAGCATTACCGCCGCCACGACGACGAGCCCACCGAGTCCGAGCGTCAGCAGTTCATCGAAGGTCAACAGGGTGGTCAGCGAGATGAACACAAACGAGAGGACGATCAGGGTAATATCGCCCTTGAACGCCTCAATCTCCTCTTCGTAGGGCAACTCGGCGTTGCCAAGTAGGATGCCGGCGGTCGCCACAGCGACGATCCCGGCCTCCGAAGCAATCGAGTCGGCAATCGCGTAGATCGAAATTGCCCCGACAAGGACGATTAGCCGGGTGTTCCTGACCGCGTTCGATGGCGAGAGATCGACGTGATTGAGCACGTACCAGAGGGCCACCGCGACGACGGCACCGACAAGAAGGCCAATCCCAAGTCGGCTGATGAATGACCGGACGAGTGCACCCGCTCCGGTATTGCTGGTTACGACCGCGTTGAAAATGGCGATCGCCAGGACGGCAGCGGTGACATCGTTGACGATTCCCTCGGTCTCAAGGGCGGCTTCACCCCGATCTCTGACAGGAACACCCTCAAGCATCGGGGTGACGACCGTCGGTCCGGTAGCGATGAGCAGCGATCCAACGAGAAACGAGAGCGCCCAGGAAACATCAAGTGCGAAGCGAACGACAATAGCGGTACCGATAAACACGATGGCGGCACCGAGGGTGATCAACTGGAGCACCTCGCGTGGCGTCTGCCGGAGCTTTGGGAGCTTGAGGTGGAAGGCGCCCTCAAAGACGATGATCGCTACCGAGATCCCAACGACCGCAGAGAGGGGCCCAACCCCACCGAAGGCCGATAGCCCGACCAGCCCAAGCCCCTCGGGACCTACCACGAGGCCAGCAAGGATCAAAAAGAGCACGCTCGGGATCTGCAGTCGATCCGAGAGAACCTGTGCGGCCACGCCGAGCCCGAGGATTGTCACGACGAGCGGGATCAGTCCAGTCGCAGCACTCACAGCTACCTCAACCAGCTTGGTCTTTTACCTACGGGCTTAAGACCGTCGCGGAATCGTCGCCAACCAGAGTGGAAGTGGATGGGAGACTCACTCACCCACAAGTGTCTCAAGTGCAGCCTGTTCTTCACGCGTGCCGATACCGACCAGAATATCACCGGCTTGGAGGGTCGTCTCTGGTCCCGGACTGGGAATTGTCTCTGTCCCGCGTTGGATCGCCACGATCGACACTCCGGTCTGAGCGCGGATATCGGCATCTCCCACTGACGTTCCGACGAGCGAGGAGTCGGTCGGCACATCGATCCACTCGATGATGGCGTCACCGAGCGGAACGCTCAACTCATCGACAGCAACCGTTTCGAAGTAGGCACCCTCGAGGATGGTGCCGAGCCGACTCGCCTGTTCGCTCGTGAGATCAAGGATGCGTTTGCTGTCGTCATCCGGTCCATCACGCCGGAAGAGTTCACACCGACCGTCATGATGGTACACGACGATTACCCGCTTACGGTCGGTGAGTTCCAGCTCAAAGCGACGGCCGACCCCCGGGATATCACTTTCGTAGATGGTCATGACCGCGGATTACCCTGGATGGCAAATAAGCGTGCTGTCGGGATCACGTCCGGGCGAGTAAGGATCGCTCAAGTACCGGTGAGGCCTGCATCAGCGTTGTCCCGAGGATGCTCATCACGAGCACGTATCCGACCGTAAAGGCGTATAACGTTTCGGCAGTCGTACCACTGAGTGCGCCGCCAGCGCCGGCCAGTGCCGTCGCGGCGATGATCAACGAGAACTCGCCGCGGGTGACCATCGCGAGACCGACGCGGAGTGACCGACGGTCGGTGAGGCCGTATTGGCGGCCACTGAAGAACCCACTGAGGATCTTCGCCGGCAGGGTGACCACAACGGCGAGCAGAATAAGATCGAACACCGCGGGCAACACTGTCGGATCCGTGCGGAGTCCAATCCAAAAGAAGAACACCGCGGCGAAGGTATCTCGAAGCGGCGAAAGCACGTCCTCAAGATCGTGTGCGACGCTCGTCGAACTGAAGGCCATCCCGACGAAGAAGGCGGCGACGGCCTCGCTGACCCCCAGCGAGAGGGCAGCCCCGGTGATCAAAACAATCACTCCGAGCGCTCGCAACAGGAAATACTCCGTCGAAGTGGTGTCGAGGAGTGCCTCAAGCGCCTGTGTACCGAGTGCAACGAACACGAGTAGGGCCAAGAGAAAACCAAAGGCGACTCCGACCGACTGGGCGACTGCGCCGATCGGTCCACCCCCAAGAACGGCCGCGCCGACAATAGCAAGATAGACCGCGATGGCGAGGTCTTCAAAGACAAGTGTCCCGAGGATTGGCCCGCTCTCGGGGTTGGCGATCCATCCGGTATCGAGCAACGTCTTGGTGATGATCGCACTTGAGGAGATGTACACAATCCCAGCAACAACCACCGCGGCGACGGCGTCGCCGAACAGCACGTATCCAAGTCCGAGCCCAAGGGTGAAGTTCACGCCGAGATCAAGGAGGCCGACCGTTCCGATGCGGCCGCGGTCGGCGAGCAGCCGATCAAGATTGAACTCAAGACCAAGGAACAACAACAGCAGGACGATACCCAGTTCGGCCCCGACCTCAACGAAACTCGTGAGACTCACATATCCCACTCCAAGACGTCCAGCAACAAACTCGCTCGCCACGATTCCGGCCAGGATATAAAAAGGGATTGGCGAGAGGTGGAATCGGGCGGCGACGAGGCTCACGACAGCGACCGCAGCAAACATCACCCCCGTCTCAAAGAGAAGCGCCTCCGCCATCGTTCACGTCGACACTGGCGGGGCCCGCCGACAAAGCGTTTGCTGAACGGGGGTCAGGCGACAGTGCGGGTAACCCGCCGTCGGGTGGCGTAATAGAGCGTGATCGGGAAGAAGACGATGTGCTTGAGGAAGGTAAACGGCGTGAGCACCACGATCGTCATCGCGAGCAACAGGTGATAGTACAGCATAGTGTGCGGGATCGCCGGCACGCTACTGGCCAGTCGGGCGAGTAACTCGGTAATAACGATCCCGAAGACCAGCCCGGTGATCAGGACGTGCTCGAGTGAGAACCGCCCGGAGGTGCGAAAACCACGGGCCGCCTCGTGAATATCGCCAACAATTGCCCCCTTGTTCCGGAAGGCGTTCCCAAACAGCGCAACATTACCAAGGAAGGCCGAGATGACGGCGATCCAGGTTACCCCGAGGAAGACCGGGGCTGCGGGCCCGAAGAGGAACTCACGCGCCGGTGACTCGGCGTTGCCGAAGACGATCGCCAGTAGGTTCACCAGCGAGAGTTGCTGGGTGAACTCGCCGGTAGCCATGTCCGGCACGGGGTTGCCGAGCAGCAGGTTAGCGCCGAGAATGACCGCCGCGAGGGAGTAGCCCGCAAAGATGGTGATGATGCCGACGTGATAGAGGGCGTAGCCGGCCGTCCAGGAGGCGTTGGCCCCGCTTGAGAAGGTCATCGGCTTGTAGAGCACACGCCCAAGGGCCCGTAACGGTGACTCCCGCTCCGGGCTGTCGATCTCGTTTTTCGATCGCCCAGAGAAGGTGCCTCCGGCGAGGACGCCACGGCCCCACCGGATGAACTTCGGCGCGATGCCGATGGCAAAGACTGCCAGTGCGAGCGGAGCGTAGACCTGGAGGACATCAATCACGTCCATGCCAGCTCACCCGGGCGTCCCGGCTGTGGATCAACCGATCCGGGGTCGGCCTCAAGAATCTCATCAACCCGGTGGGCGACCTCCGGATTGTTCTGTTTGAACCGGTCGACGATGTCGTCCCGACGAAGCCAGTTGCGCACCGTGTCGAACTTCTCTTGGGTGACGAGATCGGTCAAAAAGCCCTGGGCACTGTGTTCGTGGAAGTACGTCTCATCAACATCCTGCAGAGCTGCCGGCAGCGTCACCCGGCTCATCTCACCGCGTTTGCGGAGCCCGGCGGAAACGGCCTCGTAGACAATCTCGTACATCATCCGGACCATTCGTTCGTCCTCGCTGGCGAGGTCGTACTCCTCGGTTGTCTGGGTGAGACTGAGATTGCAGATCGCACACGGGGTGACAACCCGGTCGGCCCCAGTATCCGCAATCTGGTTGGCCTTGAGTTCGGAGGCCTGCAAGCGGAGATCCTCGTACTCGGGGATGCGCATCGGCCCGGCGCCAGCGTTACAGCAGTAGTTCTCCTCACCATTGGGCTGCATCTCGACGAAGTTGGTGGTAACGGCGTTGAGCAGGTCTCGTTCCATCTCTCCACGACCAGAGAGTCGGGTCACATAACAGGGGTCATGCATCGTGATCCGATCATCAACCGGTTCGACGGGCAGATCCCCGTTCTCGATGGCGTCAAGCAAGACGGTATCGATGCTGACAAACGGGAATTTAAACGGCCGGCCGAGGGTATCGTCGGCCTCAGCGTTCATGGTCCGGGTATCACACCCACACTCCATGACAAGCACCTTGTCGGCGCCGAGCCGTTCGGCCTCCTGTTCCCACTCAAGCAGGAGCTCGCGGGTGAGCCCCTCGTGGGTGGAGACGTGATCGATCTCGGTCCCGGTGTCGACGACCCGTGGCGTGACCGAGTAGTCGATCCCCGCAGCGTTGAGCATCTGAATGAGTTTGGTGCCGAAATCGGGAAGCTTGGTGTTGCCGGCGGTCGGACAGACAAAGAGGTACTCCGGGTCCTCAACCTCGACGGGCACCTCAAGCTCCTGGGCGTACAAGAAGAGTGCGATCCGCCCGAGGACCTGCTCGCGGGTCAATCCGAAGCTGTGGCGGTACTCCTCGGTGTTCTCGATGATGGAGTCGATGGTGTCGTTCTCCTGGGCAAGACCGGCATCGACGAACGCCTTCCGGGCGATGCGGACGATCCGTCGGACGCTCAACCCCTGTGGACACGAGAGCGTACACCGGCCACAGGCCGTACACTTCCAGTAGTACTCCATGTTCTCCCGGAGGTCCTCGCTGGTCGGGGTCTCGTGGATGTTGAGCTTGCTGCCGAGTTTCCCCTCGATTGTGAGGTACCGTCGGTAGACCTGGCGGATGAACTCAAGTTTGTGCTGTGGGTGGAGGTCCTCGTCGTCGGTGGTGAGATACCAGTTACAGGCCTGTCCGCAGTTGCGACACTCCATGCAGGCCTCAAGCGTGGCGACGTCCTCCGAGGTCATTCGTTCGTCGAGAGACTCGACGAAGGCTCGCATCTCCTGATCCATGTTGTCGGGGAGTGATGGGCTGGAACTCATGTGTTGTTGTGGGGAGTGATTCCGATACTGTCCAATACGGCCGACGACGGCGGCATCGCGATACCAGAACACTCAGCGATGGACCACTATCAGGACGGGATGTGAGAGACTGTCACGTGGCTTGCGTTCCTCAACAACATACATTATAAAAAACGTTTGGGAACCTGTGATCTATGAACGGCTATAGAATTAAACGATTGATCGAAATTATTAATATTAGTGTGCAAGTCTGCTCGACTCGGACGCCGTAAGTGTATCTCAAGTAATACTAAGGGTCCGGCCATCGTACCGTCGCCCCGGTGGCACACACGAGCAAGCGACGCCGGCGGCTCCATCGAGTCGGGGCAGGACTACTCATTGCGCTGGTATTCTTCGTTGCGGTCCGTCTGCTCGGGACGGCGACGACGGCGCTTGAGCCGGTGTTGCGACGCGTGCTCCGAACGGTCATCGTGGCCGATCGATCGGCCCTGGGATTGAGTTGGCTGGCCTCCTACGCGCTAGCTAACGGATCGGTCGTCGCTGCGGTCTCCCTCTCGCTGTTCGACTCCGGGGTGATTGATGCCGCTGTTCTCTTCAGCATGCTCGTCGGATCACGACTCGGTGGTTCGGGCGTGGTCGTGTTGATCGGGGTCTTCGATTACATCACTGCGGAGACCGAATCGCTTCGGGACGCCATACGCCTCGGGCTGTTAACGTTCCTCTTAGCCCATTCGGTGTTCTGGCCGGCTATGCTGATTGGTCTGCCGCTGGTGCCGGTCGTGCAGGCCACGCCAATCGAGGTGCTCACGGCGGTGGCCATCCCGACACCCATCGAGATCACAGCGCTGACCGATGCGATCGTTGCCGGGCTCGGCCCTGGGGGTGCCTTTGTGCTGGCGCTGACGCTACTCTTTGGGTGTCTGCAGGCCTTCGACCGGCTGCTTGAGCGCGTTGATCAGGAGCGACTGCGCCAACGATACATCACGCTGGTCGCGAGCCGATGGGTCGCATTCGCTGTTGGCGGACTCGTCACGATGGTGGCAACGAGCGTGGCCTTCTCCCTCGGTGTAATCGTCCCGCTATACAACCGCGGGCACATCAAACGAGAGGAGGTTATCCCATTCGCGCTCGGCGCCAACGTCGGTACATTCGGCGATACACTCCTGGTCGCGCTGACGCTGAATACGCCAGTTGGTGTGACGATTGTCGTCTTCCTCGCCGTCGTCGCCACGGCCGTTGCGGTACTTGCCCTCGGGGCTGGCCGGTGGTACACCGGTGCGATTGAGCGCATCCAGCGTCGGGTGCTTGATCACCGGTACGGGTTCTGGGGATTTCTCCTCGCACTGGTCATCATCCCAGTTGGACTCCTCCTGTGAACCGTCTCGGAGTCAAACCCCGCGGCACTCGGCCTGTAGCCGGCCGAACACTACAGAACGGCAACTCGTTCCATACGGGGGATCCCTGCGAGTCGGGCCACCGCCGTTCCTGTAGCTACGGCGAGAAGACCTCGTGATAGTCGAAGGTCGGGGAGTTCTTGCGCCGAGGCGGTGACGGTAGCGCCTCTTCGTCAACAAACATCAGGCAGGTCCGACACCACGGTGGATCGGGATTGTCGAGATTGTCACGGGTGTAGGCCATGCGATCGACGATCTCGATGTCTGTATCTGCCGGTCCGGGCGACTCGGTCTGACACACGATGTCGCCATCGATCACGATGTGCCAGTTGCCCTCAGCATCAATGGCAACGTGTGGCATGGGTGATCGTAGTATACGTATGGGGATACATATATCCTACTGACCGAATACTCATATACGCCGTCTCCTATCGCCCGGTTTCGTTACGCGTGGTCTCTTTGAGCCCTGGTGACGCCAGGTCGGGTGGTTCACCACCGAAGTGGCTAATATTGACACGCGTTGTCGCGACGAGTAGGGGCATCTTCAGGTATTCTGATAGGGTGCTCATAGATCGACACCCATCACAGGAAATCCTAGATCATTATTACGAAGATCAGCATATCGCTGTCCATGCAGCAGATTGTTCCCCCTGAAGACGACGACCTGACGGTACGCGAGGACGCCGATGACACGACGGAGTCGGTTGACGCTGACGAGCGAACACTCAACGACATCATCGACGCCTACGCCCGGTAGGCTGTCGGCTACGTTCTACGGCGCTCAATTGTCTCGGCGAGCTGCTTGACCTCCGATCGCACCGCCTGCCACTGCGCAAGGGATCCCGGCAGAGTCACGTCTGCCCCCGTGTCGCCGGTCACGCCGTCGGTTCGGCCACGCATAGCAAGATGTCCGCGGACGGCATCCGGGTCGTCGATAGCGTCGAAGGTGAGATCCCGGCCCCCAGCAACCTCGATTGTCAGCGTGCCATAGCCAAAGAGCGATCCGGTGACGTCCTGTGTGAGTGCCGTATTCTGGACCGTCTCCTGGTATACCTGCCTGACGGCGTGACCCACCACGCCGCGCTTGTGATAGAGGGCGGCGTCGGTGATGAGGTACCGGGTCTGCCGGCGCCTGAGTTCACGCCACGCCGGCAGCGACAGACCGACCGGAAGTCCGGCGATAAGCCACGGCCGGCCGGTACGCCAGGCCACAAGACCAGCGACAAGCGCGAATCCGACGCCGATGACAAGTGTCGGGTAGACCACCGAGCGGCGCGGACGACCCTGCCAGCGCACCGTTTCGTCCGGGCCCAGTGGAATGACTCTATCGGTCATCGGTGTCGGTTGTCGTCTACGGGCGGTTGACGCGACTCAAGCGCCGTTCGGATTGCGTGTAGCTCCGCGCGGATGTCATCGAGCACCTCCGCCGGTGACTCCTCGTCGTCGGCCGCGTCGTCGCGGCGGGCAGCAATCCGGCTGTTAATCCGCTCCTGGAGGGCGCGGGGCTCGGGGACCGACCGGAACTGCATCTCGACGCCCGATCCACCGGCGGTCGAGATGTCGACATTGCCGTAGCCATAGCGCGATCCAACAACACCCTGGCTGTAGGAGGTGTTTTGCACCTTCCCGAAGTCAATCCGCTGGACATCGCGAGAGAGGATGCCGGTCTTCTTGTATAGTGCCTCGGTGGTGAGGACGTACTCGGTGTTCTCCCGGTTGAAATACGCCGCCGCGATGATCGGAATGCCGATAAGCACCAGCGACAGCGGGAGTCCGACCACAAGCGCGGGGATCAGACTGCTTTTGTGCGGTTGGGCCTGCCAGCGAAGTTCCTCCTCGGCCTCAAGCGTCAGCCACGCGGGTGGTTCCTGTGGATCGGCCATACCGACAGTCGGGCACACACGCGTATGACTCCGGTGGTCGCCGAAACACGATTCGACCGACATCGAAGCGATCCGAGCGATGAAGATCCAGCGACAGTCTCAACGCAGCGGACGCAATCATCCGGAACACGATCGGCCAGAACTCTCCCCAAGCCCCTCAGTCTGACCGCGATCGGTTCTGGGGCTGGGGTGAGTGGTCCGGTTCGGTGATCCGACGGCGGAGCGCACCGAGATCGACGCTCTCGGACCCGATAACGCCGAATCCAATCGCGATTACCAGGAAGCCGGCAACCGTCGTCGGCGCCGTTGATTCACCCAGCAGCACGATCCCACCCAGCGTTGAGACCACGGGAACGGCGTAGAACACCAGGTTGGCCCGGATCGGCCCGGCGGTGTCGAGCAGCGCGAAGTACGCAACGTACGCGAAGACCCCGGCAGCTACCGCCACGTACGCCAACGCGAGGACCCCCGCGGGGGCCCAGGTGATTGCTGCGGGTGACTCGCCGGCTGCGATGGCGAGGACATGAGAGATGGCCGCCGCAAGCGGTAGGCCCCACGCGATCCGGACGGTGCTTGAGAGGGTTGCCTCCGCCCGGCGGATCAACACGGCGCCGGTCGCGGCGCTGAACGCACCGGCGAAGATGATGGCCCGACCTGATGCCGTCCCGCCGGTGAGCATCGCCGGATCGGGATTGATGACGAGCACAACGCCCGCCAGCCCGACGAGCAGCCCGAGCGTCTCGCGACGGGAGATACGCGTCGCCGGCAGGAGGACGGCGGCGACAACGGGCGTGAGGATCGGGATCAGGCTGAACAACACGGCGCCGACGGCGCTGGTGGTGTGTTGCTGGCCGACGAACAGCAGGGCGTTCGCGAGACCGATCACGAAGCCGCCGGTGGCGATAATCCCGAGCCAGTCGCCGCGACTCCGGGGCCACAGTGCCGACGGCGAGCGGGTCGCCAGCACGTACCCGCCCAAGAGGAGTGCCGCGATATCGAAGCGGAGGGCAACGAACGTCAGCGGGGGAAAGTACGCCAGACCGGCCTTCGCGGCGACAAACGTCCCACCGAAGAAGACGGCGACGACCGCGAACAGGCCGAGCGATCGACGGTCCATTAGGACGACACCTCCGTGCGGGGACGACGACTAATCACACCAATACAAAGGGGCTAGACCCCTATGAGTCCGCTCAGAAACTGTTGCAACGTCG
>CAZFMU010000042.1:0-11990 GCA_964520165.1 uncultured Salinarchaeum sp.
TGTAAAGAGTTTTTTCGGTACGGCCCTCACCGATAGCCATGCCCGAGTACGACGTCGTCGTCGTTGGCGCTGGCACGGCGGGCTGTTATGCCGCGGCGACGGCCGCCAACGCCGGAGTTGATGTGTGCGTCCTCGAACGCAAGCCGCCGGAGGAAGCCGGACGGAAGGCCTGCGGGGACGCGCTAAAGGGCGCCTCGGCCCTCCCCGAGTCGATCCCGACCGACCGCATCGAACCCGCGATCACCAACACCGCGGTCGATCACGGGCGCTTCGAGCTCCCCGAGGCCAACACCACCCTGGAGATTCCGGTGCCCGGCGAGTTGGCCGTCCTCGATCGCTTCGCGTGGGGCCGCCGGCTGATCGATGCCGCAACCGACGCCGGCGCCGAGATCGTCTACAACGCCGTCGTCACCGACGTCCGCCAGGACGGCCAGCGGGTCACGGGCGTCATCGCCCAGCAAGACGGCGAGCCCACCGAGTACACCGCCGATGTCGTCATCGACGCCTCGGGGGCGCTGTCGATCCTCCAGGAGCGCGCCGACCTCACCGAGACGACCTTCGAGAGCGGCGTCGACATCCGCGGGTTCTGCTCGGCCTACCGCGAGGTCTTCGAGCTTGACGAGCCGGTCGACTATGATGACGCGCTGGTGTTCAAGCCCACCGAACGCGCCGCCGGCTACGTCTGGTATTTCCCGCGCACCCCCACCGAGATCAACGCCGGCATCGGCTTTCAGATGACCGAGGACCCAATCGAACTCGCCGAGGCCCTCCACCGCGACATCGCAACCCGTCCCGAGTTCGCGGATGCGACGATCAAGAACAAACTCGGCGCGGCGGTGCCCACCCGCCGGCCTTATGATTCCGCGGTCGCGCCGGGCTTTCTCGCCGTCGGTGACGCCGCCGGCCACGTCAATCCCACCACCGGCGGGGGCATCGCCGGGGCCGCCTACGCCGGCACCTACGCCGCCGAAACCGCCGTCGATGCGCTTTCGAACGGCGGGCCGACCGAGGACGCCCTCTGGACGTACAACACCCGCGTGATGGACCACTTCGGCGCCCGGTATGCCGCGCTTGATATCTACAACCTGCTCACGACCGCGGTCGACCCCGACGAACTCACCCAGCTGCTCGCCGCCCTGCCGGGCGAGCGCATCGCCGACTCACTCTACTCCGGATCGGCCAGCTTCGGACCGCTGCTCGCCATCGAGGCGGCCATCAAGTCCTTTGGCCACTGGGGGCTGCTCTACCGGCTCTATCAGACCAAACAGCGCGCCGATGACATCATGGCCCACTACGAGTCCTATCCCTCCTCACCCGATGGGCTTCCCGCCTGGCAGCGCCGGCGTGACGACCTGCTTGAGGCGGCCTACGAGACCACCGGTGCGGATCCGAAGTACTAGGGGTGCACCGAGGTGACCTCGGCCTCAAGCCGGACCGCCTCGGGCAGCTCCCAGGCGGTGATCTCTCTGGCGAGCGCCTCGTGACCGACGAGTTCGATCTCCCGCCGGTAGACCGTGTACGTCCACGTGTCGAGGACGCGCTCGCCGCTGGTGTCCGCGTAGATCGGCACCGACAGCTGCTCCGGTGGAAACGAGTGGGGCCCGTTCAACTCGGCGCCCTTCTGATTGGCCGTCTCGCGGATCTCCTCGATGACGCCCTCGAGGGCCGCCCGGTCGCCACTTTGGAGTCGTAGGGTCGTCACGAAGCTCATCGAACCATCACGGGGGACGCCACGCGGGGGTAAAAAGGCGTCTCTCCGCGATGGGTTTTTCACGCGAGTTGTGATAGCCACGGGTAGCCGTGCTCGAAGGCCGCACCGTCGCGCTGGGGATTACCGGGAGCGTTGCCGCCGTCAAGACCGTCGAACTCGCCCACGAACTCCGTCGCCGCGGGGCGACCGTCCAGGCGCTTATGACCCCGGCGGCGACCAACATCATCCACCCCTGGGCCGTCGAGTTCGCCACCGGCCGCGAGCCCATCACCGAGATCACCGGTGCGGTCGAGCACGTCGCCCTCTGTGGGCACGACGCCGATGCCGACGCGCTGGTGATCGCCCCGACGACTGCCAACACCGTCGGCAAGATCGCCAACGCCGTCGATGACACGCCCGTGACGACCGCCGCGACCACCGCGCTGGGTGCCGGCCTGCCGGTGGTGTGTGCGCCCGCCATGCACGACCCGATGTACGACCACCCGGGGGTGCGCGACGCACTCGATACGCTTGAGGAGTGGGGCGTTTCCTTCGTCGCGCCCCGCCGCGCGGAGGGCAAGGCCAAACTCGCGTCCATCGACGCCATCGCCACCGAAAGCGCCCGGGCCGCCGCACACGAGGCCCCACTCGCCGGCCAGCACGTGATCGTCACCGCCGGGGCGACCGCCGCCGCGGTCGATCCCGTCCGCGTCCTCACCAACCGCTCCTCCGGGCGAATGGGTCGGGCGCTCGCGAAGGCCTGCTACGTCCGCGGTGCGGCGGTCACTCTCGTTCACGGGCTTGTCGGTCCCCAGCCCCTCGCCGATGCCGGCTCCCGTCTCCGCGACGATGACCCTGCCGTGCCCTACGCGGAGACCGTTGGCGTCGAGACGACCGACGCGATGATCGACGCCGTCGAGGAGCGCCTTTCGAGGACCGACGCGGTGCTCTCGGCGGCGGCCATTGGCGATTACACCACCGATCCGGCCACGGAGAAGCTCCAGTCGGGTGAGCCCCGCACGCTTGCGCTCTCGCCGACGCCGAAGCTCCTCGATCGCGTCCGCGAGCGCCGTCCGGACCTGCCGATCGTCGCGTTCAAACTCGAATCCAACGGCGGGGCCGAGACGCTGACCGACGCCGCCCGAACCCTCGCCGAGCGGGTCGACGCCGGATTCGTCGTCGCCAATCACGCCGACGCGCTGGGCGCGGATGCCACCCGGGTCGTGCTTGTCGATGACGACGGGACGACGACGGTCGAGGGTCCAAAGTCCGATATCGCGTTGGCCATCGCGGATGAACTCGCCGCCCACCTCGGCTGACCCCCCGGTGAGAACGAAACTGTTTTCGTCGGTTCGCTGTATGGTACTACCAATTGGTGGTTCGCATGTCTTCTATCGTCGCATGGCCAGCGAGGGGGAGTCTCGGTGTCCGGTGAGCGACTGCTCATCCCTGTTTCAGACTCCTCGACCATCCGGGAGACGGTCGACTACGCGGTCGAGCGCCTCCTCGAAACGGAGGAGGGGGGCACGCTCCGGTTCGTCCTGCTGTATCCCTCCCGGACCGATCTTGAGTACCAACAGCCCAAGTCCGACCCCTACATCGAGGCCGGAATCGACATCCTCGAACGGGTCGACACCTGGGTCGAGGAGGACGCCGGCGACCGGGTTGATCTGATTACTGTCGAGACCGCGCGGGTTGGCGCCGACCAGTTTCTCTTCAGCTCGACCGACGTCGCCCGGGCGATCCGGGACGAGGCGATGGCCCACGATATCGACCGGGTCATCTTCGATCCCGAGTACGACGCCAACGTCAGCGCGCCGCTGGTCCGGCCGCTCGCGGCCGAACTCGACGAGCACGGACTCGTCGTTGAGGAGGCGCCGATCCAGCGCCGGCGCCGGCGCCGATCGCTGGTCTCGCGGGTGACGCCGCTGCGAGCCGGCGCGCTCTTCGGTGTTGCCTTCGTCTTTTACCTGCTCGTCTCCGGCGCCCTCACGACGTTCAACCTCGTTACCGGCGCCGCCAGCGCGGTCATCGTCGCCGTTGCGCTGGGGCGCATCTCGCTCAACGCCGACCCCTCCTGGCGGACGCCCCGCCGGCTGCTCCGGCTTCTGGTATACGTGCCCTACCTGCTCAAGGAGATCATCGTCTCGAACATCCGCGTCGCCGCCGTCATCCTTCATCCGCGGCTGCCCATCGAACCGCGGATGGTCACCTACCAGCCGGCGGTCTGGCAGTCTGTCCCGGCGACGGTCCTGGCCAACAGCATCACGCTCACCCCCGGAACGCTCACCGTCCGGGCCGGCCGGGCGGCCGGCGACCGGCTGATGCTCATCCACACGCTCGTGCCGTGGGCCCGCGAGGGACTCGTCGAGGGCGGGCTTGAGCGGGCCGTCCGGTTCGTCTTCTACGGCCGCTCGGCGCTATCGATTGCGACCCCTGAGGAGCGCGGCGATACCGACGTGATCGATCCACAGGAGGGTGATGAGTCGTGATCGCCGACAGTCTCGTCCAGCAGACGTTCCTCGCGGCGGCGGCCGTGTTCGTGCTGCTGGCCGTCGTGATGTTCTACCGGGCGGTCGTTGGCCCCACGCTCCAGGATCGCGTGCTCGCGGTCAACGTCATCGGGACCAACACCGTGGTCGTCCTCGCGTTGTTATCGGTCGGCCTTGAGACGCCGGCGCTGATCGATGTCGCGCTGATCTACGCGCTATTGAACTTCCTGATGGCCATCGCCATCTCGAAGTTCGCCGTCGACCGGGGTGGGGTCCTATGACCGGGACGCTCGTCTTTGCCGTGATCGTTGGCGCACTCCTCCTTGGAGTGTTTTTCACCCTCGTTTCGACGGTCGGCGTCCTCCGGCTGCCCGATGTCTATACCCGGGCGCACACGGCCTCGCAGGTCGACACGCTCGGGGCGGGCTTTGCGGTCGCCGCGGTCGCCATCGCGCTTGGCCTCCAGGCCAAGAGCATCCAGGCGCTGTTGTTGTTGGTGTTCATCTTCGTGACCAACCCGACGGCCGCCCACGCCATCGCCCGGGCGGCCCACGAGAACGATCTCACGCCGTGGACCGAGGGCGACGACGCCACGGGGGGTGACCGCTCGTGAGCGCACTCTCCGCGCTGGTCTCGGGGCTTCCGGTGGGGGCCGTCGGCGTGGCTCTCGCGGTGTTTGTCGTCGTGACGGCGGCCGTCACGGCCGCGTTGCGCGATACCGCCGCGATTGTCGTCGTCTTTGCCGCCTACAGCCTCGGGATGGCCATCTTCTATGCGGTGTTGCTCGCGCCCGATGTCGCCATGACCGAGGCCGCCATCGGCGCCGGCGTGACCACCCTGTTGTTGTTGCTCGCAATCGCGAAGACCACCCGCCCGGCCGACGTCGATACCTTCGAGGCGATCGACGGGCCGGCACTCCTGCTCGTCGGTGGGCTTCTCGTCGCCATCCTCGTGACGGTCACGCAGTTTCCCGCGCTGGGATCGCCGACGGCGTGGGCGTGGGACTCGCCGGTCTCACAGTATTACATCGCCGAGTCCTACGCCGACACCGGCGTCGAAAACGCCGTTACGGCCGTCCTCGCGGGCTACCGTGGCTTTGATACCTTCGGCGAGGCGGTCGTGATCTTCGCCGCCGGCGTTGCGGCGTTGCTCGTCCTGCGCGCGGAGGTGTTCACCCGTGAGTGAGACCGACGAGAACCGCTCGCCGTACGTCGAGAGCCCCGTGATCATGACCACCGTCCGGATCGTCGCGCCCTTTACGCTGACCTACGGGCTGGTGTTGACCTTCCACGGCGCTGACTCACCAGGCGGCGGCTTCCAGGGTGGCGCGGTCATCGGTGCCACCATCCTGATGATCGCCTTCGCCTTCGGGATCGAGCCCACCCGCGACTGGCTGGCCAACCGGACCGTGGTTCTCCTGAGCGCCGGTGGCGTGCTTGTCTTTGGGGCCGTCGGACTCCTGCCGATGCTCACCGGCGGCCGCTTTCTCCAGCACGCCCTCTTCGAGACCGTCGGGATTCCCCGCAAGTACGGCCTTGAGGCCATGGAGATCGGTGGCATCGCGCCGATCGTCGCGGGGATTGTCGTCGGGCTGTTCTTCGTGATCGCCGCCGGCGTCCACGACGTCGCCCCGAACAACCACGACGACGAGTGGACGCCCCTGCAGACGTTTGACGCCGATACCCCCTCGGAGGGATCCGACGATGATTGATCTGCTTCCACTCCAGGTTGATGTGCTCGCGAATCGCTACAGCTACGTCGTCTTCGCGATCGTCCTCGCGCTTGGACTGTACATGATCATCGCCAGCCCCAATCTCGTCAAGCAGGTCATCGGGTTGAACCTGTTTCAGACCGCGGTGTTCCTGTTTTTCGTGAGCAGTGCCTACGTCGTCAACGGCCAGATCCCGGTCATCCCGAAGGACGCCACCGGAACGTTCGTCAGCCCGCTGCCGCAGGTCATCGTCCTGACGGCGATCGTTGTCGGGGTGGCGATGACGGCCGTTGCGCTGGCGTTGATTGTCCGGATCTACGACGCCTACGGCTCGCTCCGCGAGGACGCCATCCGGGAGGTGCGTGCCGATGACTGATCTCGCGACCCTTCCCGCGCTGTTGGTCGTCCTGCCCATCCTCGCGGCCGCCCTGCCGATCGCGGCGACAATCATCAACCGCCGTGTGGGCTGGTCGGTGGCGGCACTCGCACTCGCCGCCGAGGCCGGTCTTACCGCCTGGCTCGCCAGCGGGGTCTACGCCGGTGGCCAGCGGATTGTCCACCGTCTCGGCGGAACCGAACTCGCCCGCCCCGATGGCGGGTACGCCGTCGGGATCGAACTCGTTGCGGACCCGCTTTCGACGCTCGTCGCCGGGACGATCGCGACCGTCTCGCTTGTCGTCCTCGCGTACGCTCGCCAGGCCGGCCCGCGTGGCAACGGCTTTTACGCGGGGTACCTGCTGTTGACCGGCGGGCTGATGGGCGTTGTCCTCACCGGCGACCTATTCAACCTCTTTGTGTTCCTTGAGATCACCGGCATCGCGACCTACGCGCTGGTCGCCACCGGTGACCGCCCGCAGGCCGCCGTCGCGGCGCTCAAGTACCTCCTCATCGGGACTGTCGGTGCATCGATGTACCTCCTCGGAGTGGGCTATCTGTACGTCCGCACGGGGACGCTCAACATGGTCGACCTCGCACGCGTGCTCGCCGGAACGGCCACCTGGGGTGAGGGCACCTGGCTCGCGGAGGCCGGCGCGCTGTATGCCGAGCCACTCGTGATCGCCAGCGTCGCCTTCATCACCGCCGGCCTTGGGGTCAAGGCGGCGCTTTTCCCGTTGCACGTCTGGCAGCCCGATGCCTACCAGGAGGCCCCCGACACGGTGACGATCTACATCTCCGCGCTCGTCTCGACCGCGGCAGCCTACGCGCTGTTGCGCATCTTCCTGATCGTCTTTACCCCCGCGTTTTTCGCCGAGACACCGGTTGCCGCCAACGCGTTTCTCGTGTTCTCGGTGACGAGCGTTGTCGCCGGGAGCCTCCTTGCGGCCGCCCAGCGTAACGTCAAGCGACTGTTCGCCTACTCGTCGGTCGCACACTTCGGGTTGATCCTCACCGCCGTCGGCGTTGCCGTCCACCCTGCCGCGGGCCCGACGGCCACGCGGTTCGCCATCTATGGCGCGGTCATCCATCTCGTGGCCCACGCGATCATGAAGGCCGGGCTCTTCGCGGCGGCGGGGTCCTTCGCCGCCGGCGTTGGCGCCCGAACGGTCGCCTCCTATGCCGGGCTCGCGCGGGTCCGCCCGGTGATCGCCGGTTCGATCGCCGTCCTCGGGTTTGGCCTGGTCGGCGTGCCGCCCGTGATCGGCTTCCTCGGAAAGTGGTACATCGCGCTTGGAGCGATCTCGGCCGGGCTCTGGCCGGTGATCGCCGTCGTCCTGGCGAGTACGCTTCTCTCGCTGCTGTACGTCGCCCGTATCCTCGAAAAGCTGTACTTCGACCGGGCGGAGACGCCGGAGGTCGATCAAAAGGATCACCCGGCGACCGATCCGACCGACTCGGCGGTTGCCGCCGACGGTGGTCGGACCGCCCTGCCGAGTCTCGGGATGGTCGCGCTGGTTGCCGGCGCGGCGCTGCTCGCCGTCGCATCGGGCTTTGTTGGCGCCGAGGTGACGACCGCGATCGACCCGCTTGTTGAAGCCGTCCTTGCGGGGTCACCGGAGGTGGGCACCAATGCTTGAGACCGGCGCGGTGGCCGATCCGCGACCGCTGGCGGCCGTCCTCGTGCCGGTCGTCGGCGCCGTGTTGATCGTCAGCTCCTACCGCCGCCCGGCACTCCGGGAGGCGTGGTCCGTCCTCGCGGCCGTCACCCAGTTCGGGATCGTCGCGAGTATGATCCCGGGTGTTCTCGGTGGGACGGGCTATCGGTGGTCGATGGGCGAGTTCGTCTTCGGTATCGAGTTTGCCCTCCAGGCCGATGCGCTTGGGCTGCTCTTTGCTGGACTGGCGAGTTTCCTCTGGATCTTCACGGCCTTCTATGCGGCCGGGTACATGCGCGAACTTGAGGAGCACGGCCAGACCCGCTTTTTCGCCGCCTTCGCGGGCGCGCTGGCGGCCGCTGTCGGCGTGGCCATGGCGGAGAACCTCCTCGTGACGTTCGTCTTCTTCGAGTTGCTGACGGTCGTCACCTACCCGCTGGTCGCTCACGACGAGACCGCCGAGGCACGAGCAGCCGCCCGGAAGTACTTCGCGTACCTGTTCCTCGGTGGCGGTGTACTCGTCCTTGGGGGCACCGCGGCGGTCTACTGGGCAACGGCGACCTATGGTGGGGCCCCGACGGTGACCTTTGGGGCGACCGCGTCCGGCCTTGAGGCCTTCTTTGCGGCGGATCCGTGGCTCGCGCGGCTGGTCTTCGGCGCGCTTGCGCTTGGCTTCGGCGCCAAGGCGGCGATCATGCCGCTGCACTCCTGGCTGCCTGACGCGATGGTTGCGCCGACGCCCGTCTCGGGGCTGTTACACGCCGTTGCAGTCGTCAAGACCGGTGCCTTCGGCGTCTCACGCGTTCTCCTCGATGTCTATGGCCCCACGTTGGCGGCCGCCATGGACGTGAACCTCGCACTCGCTGCACTTGCTGCTGTGAGTTTCCTTGCGGCGTCGGTGATCGCTCTCCGGAAGGATCACCTCAAGCGCCGGCTGGCGTACTCGACGGCCAGTCAGCTCTCCTATATCATCATGGGCGTCGCGCTGTTGACGCCGTATGGGATCGTCGGCGGGCTGTTGCACATCCCCGCCCACGCGTTCATGAAGCTCACCCTGTTCTTTGCCGCGGGGGCGATCCACGTCGAGACCCACACGGATCACATCTCCGAGCTGGCGGGCATCGGCAAGCGCATGCCGCTGACCATGAGTGCGTTCACGATCGCAGCGGCCGGCATGGCGGGGATCCCGCTGGTCGCCGGGTTCGTCAGCAAGTTCTACATGCTCGTCGGCGCGGTCACCTTAGAGGCCCAACTCGCCGGACTGGCCTTTGCCGCCGCGTTGCTCGTCTCGGGCGTGCTCAACATCGTGTACTTCTGGCCGATCGTCTACGCCGCGTTCTTCGAGACGGCCGGTGACGCCGACGCGAAGCCGCTGATCGAGTCGCCCTTCGGCGGCCGAGAGCGGACGACGGCGTCCGACTCGCCCGTCCAGCCGATCGCCGACGGCGGCGAGGACGCGGGGTACGCCGTTGACCGGGCGCCGAGCGACGCGGAGGTGCCCTACGGCGGTGACGCCGATCATGCGCATCACGGTGGGCCCCCACCGGGCGGCTGGGAGCGCCGGCAGCCCTGGAGTGAGAGCACCTGGCTGATGACCATGCCGATCGCGGTCGTCGCCCTCGGGGCACTCGCGCTCGGGATCGTCCCCGGATCGATCGCCGCCCTTGACCTCGCCATTGAGGTGGCCGAATCACGTGTCGGTGAGGCACTCTCGGGGGTGATCGGCTAATGGAGCCGCTCACGCTTGTCTACCCGCCGGCCCTCGTGGTGCTTGCGATGAGTGCGGTGTGGGCGTTGCCCCGGCGTGTGGGCCACGGGCTCGCGGTCGGCCTGCTCGCCGGTCTTGCCGCTCTCGCGGGATTCGTTCCCGAAGGGGCACATCTCCCGGTGGTTCTCTTCGAGGTCTTTGAGGCCGAGCTCTTCTATGTCGATGGGCCCTCGCGGCTGATGGGCGTCGTCTTCGGGATTGTCGGCGCAGCGAGCGTGCTCTATGCGTATGCGAGCGAGGCGTCGGCCGAACAGACCGCCATCGCACTGTCGTACGTGGCCGTGAGCGTCGGCGCCGTCTTCGCCGGTGACTGGCTCGCGCTGGTGTTCTTCTGGGAGTTGATGGCCGTCACCAGCACCGCCCTGGTCTGGCACCACGGAACCCCCACCGCGATCCGGTCGGGCTACCGGTATGCGGTGCTTCACGGGATCGGCGGGAGTCTTCTGTTGGTGGCGGTCGTTGCCCAGTACGCGCTTACCGGAACGCTGGCGTACACCGGTGAGGGGATCGTTGCCGGTCTGCCGGCACTCGTTGCGGCGGTTGGCATTGGCGTCAACGTCGGCTTCCTCGGACTACACACCTGGCTGCCCGACACCTACCCGAGTCCGCATTTCGCGGCGAGCGTCTTCCTGTCGGTCTATACCACCAAGACCGGCGTGTACGCCCTCTATCGGGCCTTCCCCGAGGGCCAACTCGCCATCGCCTACATGGGTGGCGCCATGGCGCTGTTCGGTGCGCTTGCGGCCGTCCTCCAGGACGACATGCGACGGATGATGTCCTACTCGATCCAGTCACAGGTGGGCTACATGGTCGCCGCCATCGGCGTCGGGGGCGCGCTTGCGACCGCCGGCACGTTCGCGCACGTCTTCAACCACATTCTCTATAAGTCGCTGTTGTTCATGGTTGCCGGCGTCATCATCTACCGCACCGGCGTCGAGCGGCTCCGCGAACTCGGCGGACTGGCAACGAAGATGCCCCTCACCGCGGTGGCCTTCCTTGTTGGCGCGCTCTCGATTGCTGGCCTGCCGGGTTTCAGCGGCTTTGTCTCAAAGGGCATGATCCTCAAGGCGGCCCACGGGCTCAACGACGGCAACCTCCTGTGGTGGATCCTGCTTGTCGCCGGCGTCGGCACCGCGTTGACCCTCGCGAAGTTCGGCTACTTCGCGTTTGTGCGCGGGCCCTACACCGGTACTGTCCGGGACGCCACCCCCGGCCAGAGCGTCGCCATGGGGACCATCGCGGCGCTGTGTGTTGGCTTCGGGCTCTTCCCGGATGCGCTGTACGCGCTCATCCCTGTCGCCTCCGCCCAGGTGTCGGCGATCCCGCTTGTGGAGACCGTCACGGGCATCAAGTACACCGCCTTCACCGTTGGCCACGTCATTGAGGCACTCGCGCTCGCCGGCGGTGGCCTCCTTGCGCTGGCTGTCCTGCGCGGTCCGCTTCGGCAGGTCGCCGATGTCCCCGATGTCGACTGGCTACTCACCCGGGCGAGCTTCTATGGCACCCGCGGGCTCGTCATCGGCGTCACGGAACTCTTCGGTGCTATCGGCCGGGCGGCCGGCTGGCTGGCGCTGGCCGGAACGACCATCGGCGCCAACCCCGAAACGGCGCTTCGACAGACCCGCTTTGGTCGGTGGCTCCTTCGGGGACGGTCGGCGTGGGCGCACCCGCTTCGGACCGGCATCGGCGAGAGCGTGGCCCTGTTGGTGGCGGTTGTCACCGTCCTGCTGGTGGCGGTCATGCTGGCGGTCTGACTCGGGGGCTTTTTTATACACTCACCGGCTTGGCTTGATATGGAGCGGCTCGAACGCAGTCTTCGTGAGGCCCCGATTGTCGAGAAAGACGGCTATCACTACTTCGTCAATCCCATCAGCGACGGCGTTCCGACGGTCGATCCGCGACTGCTCCGTGAGGTAGGCGTCCGGATCGTCCAGCAGACCGACTTTAGATCGATCGACAAGATCGTCACCCCGGCGGCGATGGGCATCCACATTTCGACGACGGTCTCGTTGATGACCGACGTGCCGATTGTCGTCGTCCGCAAGCGCGAGTACGGGCTTGACGGCGAGACCCCGCTGTATAAGGAAACCGGCTACGAGGAGAGCCAGATGTACATCAACGACGTCTATGCGGGCGATCGCGTGCTCGTGATCGATGATGTGCTTTCGACCGGCGGGACGCTCTCGGCCATTGTCGAGGCACTTGGTGACATCGGCGCGGAGATCCAGGATGTCATCGTCGCTATCCGCAAGGCCGACGGCGCGACCGATCTCGGCTTCGAGGTCAAGACGCTTGC
>CAZFMU010000043.1:0-11913 GCA_964520165.1 uncultured Salinarchaeum sp.
GAATGTGGTGAGGGACGGATGACAGACCGGGATGAGTACTACAACCGCGCCAAACAGGAGGGCTACCGGGCGCGTTCGGCCTACAAACTCAAGCAACTCGATGAGGCAACCGGACTATTCGGACCGGGGAACGTTGTCGTCGACCTCGGGGCCGCACCGGGAGGATGGCTCCAGGTCGCCGCCGAAGCGGTTGGGGAGGACGGCGTTGTGATCGGTGTCGACCGGCAGCGGATCGCCCCGATCGAGGACGTCCCAGCGCGCGTCGAGACCCTGCGCGGGGATATCACCGAGGCCGAGACCCACGGAGCGATTCGCGAGCGGGCAACGGCACTCGGCGGTACCGACGATGGGCCAGGCGGTCCGGTTGACGTCGTGCTCTCTGATCTGGCCCCCAACATGACCGGCGAGTACGATCTCGATCACGCCCGGTCGGTGCACCTCGCCCGACAGGCGGCCGACGTTGCCCGGGCGGTACTTGCCACCGGCGGTGACTTCGCGGTAAAGGTCTTCCAGGGCCGGGATCTCGATGCCCTCGAAGCCGACCTGGCGGCGGACTTCGAGTACGTCCGGCGAGTCGTCCCCGAGGCTTCGCGCGAGGCCTCTTCGGAGCTCTATCTCGTCTGTAAGGGCTTTCTGACCGCCCCCGTTCGACCCGGCGAGGAGGTGACCGTTACAATCACCGACGTGGGATCCGAGGGCGACGGCGTCGCCGATGTCGACGGATACACGCTGTTCGTGCCCAACACCGAGGCCGGTGAGACCGTCACTGTACAGATCGGAGAGTGCAAGCCGCGGTACGGCTTTGCCGAGCGGATCGACTAGGAGGTCTGCGCACCCCGGGCATTCCAGAGTCGTCGCGGTAGCGTCAACACCCACAGGACCGCCAGTCCAAGGAGGAAGGCGATCGATCCAGGGATCGCGAGGACAAACATCGTCATCACGCCACCGGGGGTAAACAACGCGGCGGCAACGACGATGCCAAATACTGCCGGGCGCCACCGGCGGTACATCGATTCGAAGGGAATCAACCCGGTGGCGTGAAAGAGAACGACCGTCAGCACGATTGCCAGGAACAGCCCGACGCCGACGGTCAAAAAGAAGATCACCCACAGGAGATTGCGGATCCGATAGGAGACGACCATTCCTGCTGAAAGCGCGTCAGAGACGAGATACGAGATAATTGTTGGGGCGATGACGACAAACCCGAGGATCGACCCACCGACAACCGTTATCGCCAGCAGTCCACCCCACAGCAGAAACCCCCGACGGTCGCCGCCACCGGGGGCGAGATCGCGTTCCTTGACCGCCGGCCAGGCGTAATAAAGCACCAACGGAAGCGTCGCGAGAATGGCCAGGAGGCCGCTGAACTTGACGATGAAGATCAGCACCTCAACAGGGTGCAAGGCGACGACAATATCGGTCGGACCGCTCGCCCCAGCGCCTGGACGGAACTGCTCGTTCGGCACTCGCTTGGTGAACTGTGTCATGATGTCCTCGATGCCCCGCCAGTAAAGATACCCAAAGCTGGCGCCGAGGACGCCCATGAAGACCGCGAACAGGACGAACAGCCGCGAACGAAGGCTATCAAGGATAAATCGAATGTCATAGAGATAGCCGCCGATATCGTCTTCATCGGTCTCTTCGTCGGCGAACGCGGAGGCCATGCCCATGGCCGTATCGGAGACGGTCTCGCCGGGATCAGAAGTTGTGTCGGCCGGATCGTCGTCAGCCGCATCGACCGCCTCCCAGCGATCAAGGATCGCCTGGGCCTTCTCGGGGTCGTCGTCCATCGACTCGCGTGCGAGTGTCACCGCCTCTGACTCGGAGAGTTCGGCAAAGGCCGAGGCCGGCGCCGAGCGCACGCCGGCCGCATCAAGATCGGCGAGATCGACGCCTGAACGATCGCCGAACCGTGGGACGACCGGTTCGCGAAGCACGCTGATGAGGGTGACCGCGAGGGCCACAACGCCGACTATGAGGCCGACACGAACCCCCAGACCGATCCAGGCGGCCGGATCTGAGGCGTAGAGTGCCGGGAATCGGAGCACACGGTCGGCGAGATACGGGAGAACGATCCGGTCAGGGAGCAGCCCAGCCACAGTCGGGCCGACCCCGGCATAGAGCGCACCGACACTGCCGAAACCACCGACACCGGCGGCGCCAACCACCTGCAACGCCTTCCGGCGGTACCGCCCGGAGTCGACAGACGCCCCGGTGCGGCGGGCCCGATGAACGTTTGTGAGGATCTTCGCGAGCCCAAGACTGAACGCGTACAGCGCGATCAGCGGGATGGCCCACATGATCTGGGTGAACGGATCAGGCGGTGAGAAGACCGCCCCGAAAACGAAGATGCCCAAGATGGCGTACCGCCAGTTGTCGCGGAAGGTCTCGTAGGGGACGATCTCAGCATACGAGAGGGCTCCGATGAACAGCGGCACCTGCGCCGCCAGGCCGAAGGAGATCGTCAACAACAACAGGAACTCGGTATAGCGGACGATCCCGTAGGTGGGTTTCACGCCCGCCTGGTAGGCCTGGCCGGCGAGAACTTTGAACATGAGCGGGAAAAACAGCGAGTAGGCGTAGGCAATCCCCAGCACGGCGAGTGTCGCCGAGAGGGCGATAAATCCGTACAGCCGTACACGGGTAATCGGGATCGAGGCGTCGATCCGCCGGAGGAGCGCCCGTCGACCCAAGAAGATCCCGACGAGCCCGCCAACGATCCCCCCGACGATCAACCCGAGTTTGACCTGGATCAGGATCACATCAAAGGGCGTACGGGCAACCAGATCGAGGTTGGCAGCAACCGCCTCCTGGAGTTGTGACTCGGTGTTGGCCCGGAGGAGTTCCCAGACGTACAGTCGCATGGCGACGACGGTCCCGACAAACGCCAGAACGAACGCGACGAAGACCTTCTTGAGTTCGGCCCGAGCCGAACCAGCGAGTTCTAGTAGTGTCTCGCGGCCAGCATCGAGAGTTCGAAGCGTGTCCTCATCGAGAGCCGAACTCATTGCGGCGGTGATAGCCAACTCCGCACTATCAATCTTCTCACCGACCGGCCAGTATGCCGTCGAAGACGACCGTGTTGGATGGGTCAGTAACTGAAAAGGCCTATAATTGGGCGCCCGTCTACGTGTTGACAGATGTCGGAACCGCCCGGTGAGGACGGGTCGAGTGACGCACTCGCGTCGTACACGCCCGAGGAGCCGACCCCACCGGCGACGGAGCCGTCGCCGACCAACGAGGATGACCTCGGTCTTGAGGGACCGCCGGCAGACGAGGAGATGCCGCTGACCGAGCACATCGAGGAGATGCTCCGGCGGCTGACGATTGTGCTCGTTGCGGCCGGTCTCGTCGGACTCGTTGCATTGCCGCTGTCTGATGAACTCATCATCAACATGTGGTATGATGTGCACACCGGGACGGTCGATCCCTGTATGCTCCAGCCGGCCGCAGAGGGGTGTGCGCCACCACACCTCTATGGACCGATCGAGTTTCCGTTGATGCGGCTGCGGGTTGCCGGCCTCGCTGGACTGCTGGTCGCGATGCCGGTTGCCGTCTACCAGACCTACCGGTTCATGCGACCGGGGCTGTATCCCAACGAGCGCAAGTACTACCTGGCGTCGGTGCCGCTGAGCCTGATTCTCGGGGTGCTTGGCGTCCTCTTCGCGTACTTCGCGTTGTTACCGCTGTTGTTCGCGTACTTCATCCACTACTCGGATGTCCAGGGGGCCGTCGAGTTGGCCTTCCAGCTCAAGGACACCCTGAACCTGATGTTGATCATGATGGGGATGCTGGCGGTCATCTTCCAGATCCCGTTGATGACCATGTTGGCGGTGATGATGGGGATCACCTCCCGGGCGTGGCTTGAGTCCCGTCGGCTGTACTTTTGGGGAGCCTTCGGCGGGATTGCCTTTTTCTTTGGGCCCGATCCAACCGGGATGGCCCCGCTGTTGCTCGCGGTGACGATGATCGTCCTCTTCGAGGGGACCCTGGTGTTGTTACGCTGGACCGGCCGCGGGTAGGTGGGTCACGCCGTCCGGACGGTGAGCTTTATCTGACCGGCGACGAACGCCTCCGGCAATGGACCTGGAGTCGATCCCGGGTGTGGGCGAGAAGACCGCCGCCGCCCTCCGGGACCTCGAGGCCCCACGGGAGGCGCTTGCTAACGGTGATGTCGCCAGGATTGCGCGCGCACCCGGAATCTCGCCGGGCCGAGCGGCGCGGATCGCACGCAACGCCAGCCGCGCGGAACACGACGACCCCGGGGGGTTCCTAGCCACCGACCGCGCCCGCGAGATTTACCAAGCGGTGCTTGAACTGCTGCAGGAGCGAACCGTGACGGAGTATGCCGCCCATCGGATGGAGGCGTTCTATCCGGCGCGGGCCCCCTCACGGATCGAGGAGGTGCGGACATTCGTCGCCGACGCTCTTGAACGGACGCCGACAGCAGCAACGCGTGCCGCCCTTGAGGAGGTTGCACCGCCGTCATCACCGGATGGGCTACAGGTACGCGACCGGTGTCTTGCGACTACCGACGCCGAGCGGTACGCGGCGGCCCGCAAGCAGGTTCCTGAGCTATCGGTTGAGCTATTCGAGGACCGCCGTGAGCTTGCCGAGTTGGCCCGTGGGTACGCGACCGTGATCGTCCTCGACGAGTCCTTCGCTGGCATCGATATCGATGGCGACCTCCGGGTCGACCCGGACGCGCTTGAGCGTCCGGAGACAGTCGTGCCCGAGCGAACGCTCCAGTTTTTTGCCCACAACCGCGAGCAGCTCAAAGCGGCCATCGAGGTCCACCGACAGACGACGCTGTCACCTCCGTGCGATCTTGACGAACTTGAGGCCGGGGTAGCCGCACTCGACGCCGAGGGAGAGCCCGTTGACGACGAGGAACTCGACCGCCTGACACACGCTATCGACGGGCTTGATGATGCGATCGCGACCGGTGAGTCAATCGCAACGGAACGACTCCGGGAGTCGATCCGCGAGCAGGATGTCACCGTCGAAGGGGCTGATCTCCTGTCGCTTGTCGAACGCGGGGCGGGGATCGACTCGCTACTTGCACGCGAACTCGAGACCGAGTACGACCGTGCGGTCACTGCCGCACGCGAGCACGTGATCGAGACGCTTGCGCTCCGAGAGGACGAGGCGACAGCAGTGCGGCGGGCATTCCCTGACGAGCCAACCTTTCCGATCGAGCACCATGAGAAGCCGATTGCCCGACTCCGTGAGGATCTCACCGCCGAGCGTGACCGACGGGCCACCCGACTGAAACAGACGCTCGCGGCCGATCTTGCGGCACACCGTGAGGCGGCCGAAACACTTCTCTCGCAGGCACTGGAGCTTGATGTCGAGTTGGCGATTGCACAGTTTGCCGAGGACTACAACGGGACGCTTCCAACGTTTCGCGAGGATGGCCCGGATATACGGATCGAAGGCGGTCGATCGCCGCTATTAGATATGCCACCGGCGGAGGTCGAACCGGTCGAGTACGCCGTCGAGGATGTCGTTATTCTCTCAGGGGTCAACTCCGGTGGCAAGACATCGCTGCTCGATCTGCTTGCCGCCGTCGTTATTCTGGCTCACATGGGGCTTCCGGTTCCGGCGGAGACGGCACAGTTGCGTCACTTCGACCGACTGCACTACCACGCCAAGACCCAGGGGACCCTTGATGCCGGCGCCTTCGAATCGACCATTCGTGAGTTCGCCGAGGTCGCGACAAGCGACACGGGGTCACTCGTCCTCGTTGACGAGCTTGAGGCGATCACCGAACCGGGGGCCTCTGCAAAGATCATCGCCGGCATTCTTGAGCATCTGAGCGCGTCGGCCGCGACGGCCGTGGTGGTCTCACACCTCGCCGCCGAGATTCAGGACGCGACACCGATTGACCTGCGGATCGACGGCATTCACGCTGAAGGACTCGAAGACGGACAGCTCGTCGTCGACCGCTCCCCGCGGATCGGACACTTGGCCCGGTCAACGCCCGAATTGATCGTCGCCAAGCTCGCCGAAGAGCGCGATGAGGGGTTCTATACGGACCTCCTCGAGAAATTCGGGTGAGCCCACCCGGCTTGCAAAAGTTAAGCCACTGGAAGGGTGTGGTACATCTGATGGACGGGGAGCCCGACGAGGACATGTTATCCTGGGATGAGACGGTCTTTCGCAACGAGCGGGTCTTCGATATCGACTACCTACCGGAGACGTTCAAACATCGCGACACGCAGATGGAGAAGCTAAAATACGCGCTCCGGCCGGCGACACGCGGCGCGCGCCCGCTGAACGCGCTGGTCCGCGGCCCGCCGGGAACCGGCAAAACGACGGCCGTTCAGAAGCTCTTCGATGAACTCGCAACGATCCACCAGACACAGGCCGTACGGGTGAACTGTCGGGTCAACGATACCCGGTATTCAGTATTTTCGCGGCTGTTCGAACACGTCTTCGAGTACGAACCGCCCGAGAGTGGCATTTCCTTTAAGAAGCTCTTCAGCCAGATCACCGACAAGCTCGTGGACACGGAGACCGCACTGGTGGTCGCCCTCGACGACATCAACTACCTCTATTATGAGAATGAGGCCTCAGATACGCTGTACTCGTTGTTGCGGGCGCACGAGGAACGCGGTGGCGCCCGGATTGGCGTCATCGCCGTCTCGTCGGATCCCGACCTGGGAGTGATCGAGTCACTCGACCCACGCGTCCAGAGTGTCTTCCGGCCGGAAAAGGTGTTTTTTCCGGCCTACGGACAGGCGGAGATCGTCGACATTCTTGAGGAACGGATCAACCGCGGGTTCAAAGACGGGGTTCTCGGACCGGCGGAACTTGATCTGGTGGCCGAGCGAACGGCCGAGGGCGGTGACCTTCGGGTTGGACTGGATCTACTCCGCCGGGCCGGACTTAACGCCGAACTCCGCGGGAGTCGTGAGGTGACTGCCGAAGACATCGACGAGGCCTATGAGGATGCCCGATACGTCCATCTTGCACACAGTATTCAGGCGCTGTCGGACAGCGAGGCCGCTTTGCTTGCGGTCATCGCCGAACATGAGGGCGACCGTGCCGGCGCGGTATACGATGCGTTTCACGAGGCAACCGATCTGGGCTACACCCGGTACTCGGAGATTCTCAACAAACTTGACGAACTCGGGCTGGTCGAAACCGAGTACGCAGACTTCGAGGGGCGAGGGCGCTCACGGGAGATTACACTGGCATACGACGCATCGGCAGTGCTCGAACGCCTCGGAGAGCACGCTGTGTAAGCGACAACGGGGAGGTCTTTTGTCGGCGGTCACCTACCGGCAGGTATGACCACCGCCGAACGCAAGCGAGCCGCGGCACAGGCCGCCGTGGAGGCGGTCCCCGAGGGGGCGACCGTTGGACTCGGGTCGGGGAGTACCGCCGCCTACGCCATCGATCTACTCGGTGATCACGATATCCGTGGTGTGCCGACCTCATTTCAGGCCCGGGAGCGGGCACTTGACGCTGGGATTCCGGTCCGCTCGCTGGATCAGGTCGATGGGATCGATATCGCCATCGACGGAGCCGATCAGGTGGGCCCACAGGCGCTGATCAAGGGTGGAGGGGCTGCCCATGCCCGCGAGAAGGTCATTGATACCCTTGCCGATGAGCTTGTCATCGTTGTCGATCCACGCAAACTGACCGATACGCTTGATCGACCGGTGCCACTTGAGGTTCTGCCGGCCGCCCGAACAGTCGTTGCCGAGACGGTCGCTGACCTCGGTGGTGAGCCGACCCTCCGGCGAGCCAGCGAAAAGAGTGGGCCCGTCGTGACCGACAACGGAAACCTGCTGCTCGACTGCGATTTTGGCCATATCGACGCCCCGAAGCACCTCGCCCGGCAGCTGGCCGATCTCCCTGGAGTGCTCGAACACGGTCTGTTCGTTGAGGTCGCTGATACAGTGTACATCGGTCGTGACGACGGCGTTGAGACCCAGCCCCGATAGCCGTAGGTTTATCGACCCAGTAGGACGAACAGGGAGGTGGCTGTGGCAACAACCACATCGTTTCCGGTGCCAGCCCTTGAGTCGCGAGCCACCCACTGTGCAGCGGCACTACGGGAGGCCGAGGAGGTACTCGTCGTCTCACACATCGACGCCGACGGACTTACCAGCGCCGCGATTGCCGCCCGTGCGCTCCAGCGGGCGGACATCGCCCACGGCGTCATCTTCGAAAATCAACTCGACGCCGATGTCATTGAGCGGATCGCCGCCGATGCCTACCAGACGGTGCTGTTCACGGACTTCGGTAGTGGCCAGTTGCCATCAATCGTCCCGCAGGCCGAAGCTGGCGCGATCGACCCAATCGTCGTTGATCATCATCAGCCTGCGGACGTGGACTTCGAGCCCCACCTGAATCCGTTGCTTGCGGGGATCGACGGTGCGACAGAGCTCTCGGGCGCCGGCGCGACGTACCTGCTTGCCCGTGCCCTCGGGGGGGCATCAAACCGCGATCTGGCGGCACTGGCGGTCGTCGGGGCACTCGGCGACCGACAGGAGACCGACGGAGAGCTAATCGGAGCCAACGCAAGCATCGCCGAGGAAGGGGTCGACGCTGGTGTTCTCGACACGACAACCGATCTGGCGTTGTATGGCCGACAGACCCGGCCGTTGCCGAAGTTGCTCGCGTACGCTGGTGAGATCGACATTCCGGGGATCACCGGTGACCGCGACGGCGCCGCCCGCTTTCTCGACGGGCTCGACGCTGATCTCCGTCGAGGTGACGAGTGGGCGCGGTGGGTGGACCTGAGCGATGACGACCGCCAGACGGTCGCAAGCGAACTACTCAAGCGGGCGATCACCCGCGGAGTACCCGCCGCGAAGGTTGACCGTCTTGTCGGGACGACCTACACGCTCGTTGAGGAAGCCCCAGGAACGGTCCTTCGGGATGCGACCGAGTTTTCGACGCTGTTGAACGCGACGGCTCGGTATGACCGTGCGGATGTTGGGCTGGCCGTCTGCCTGGGTGATCGCGGCGGGGCAACCGAGCGCGCTCAACACCTGCTTCAGGAGCACCGGCGGAATCTCTCGGCGGGCGTTGAGTGGGTGCGCGAGAATGGCGTCACCCGCATGGAGCACTGTCAGTGGTTTCACGCCGGTGACGCGATCCGCGAGACGATCGTTGGGATTGTCGCAGGAATGGCCGTTGGCGTCGAGGAGGTCGACCGATCGCTGCCGATTATCGCCTTCGCCGAGAAGGGTGATGATAAGGTGAAAGTCTCGGCACGAGCAACGCCAGCGCTGACCGATCGCGGCGTGGATCTCTCGGTGGCGATGCATACGGCCGCAACCACCGTTGACGGCGAGGGGGGCGGACACACCGTCGCTGCCGGCGCGACCATCCCAGCGGAGACCGAAGAGACATTCCTTGAGACAGTTGACGCGGTACTCGGCGAGCAACAGTGATCAACGCACCACGGTAACCGGTACCGGTGCGTGGCGGAAGACCCGTTCAGCAACGTTACCGACCACAAGTTGGTCCGCGAGCGACCCGCCGTGGGCCCCCATGACGATGAGATCGACATCCTCGGCCGCAGCAAGGATGGCTCGGGCAGGATTGCCGACCCGCGTTTCGGTTGTGATCTCGACATCGTGAGCGTCAGCCACTGCCTGCGCGGACTCGAAAACCGACGCCGCATGCTCTTCGGCAGCGGCTTCGATATCCTCTGCAAGGGACAGTCCGACCGCCTCACCCATCATCAGCGAGGGTTCGCCGACGACGTGAAGCACGGTGATCGTCCCGTCGGGATGGGTCTTACAGGCATACTCAAGAGCGTGACGAGCCATCTCCGAGTCATCAACGGGGACGAGCACGTGCGCAGGCATGCGAAACACATTGGGAGATCAACATAAAAGCGTTGTCGAAGGTAGTAGCGTCTGGCGGTGTGTACAGCCAGGGACACCTCAGAGTCGCGATTGCTCGCAGGGTAGGACAGGCCGCTCTCATGGCGGATTTGATATCGCGATATATGGTTTATACATGAGGACGTGGCATTCGAGTCGAGGCCGAAGCAACCGGAGAAAATCAGCCGACAGCGTCGGGGGCGTTGCTCAGGCGTACTCCTCGCGAGCGCCGAGAGTGAGCTGTTCAACTCGTTGCTCGCCGTCACGCCAGAGGTGGATGTCAATCGTTTCTCCCGGACTCGTCTGGAGGGCAAGATACCGCGAGAGGTCAGCCGTTACATTGATCGGCTGGTCATCAAGCCGATAGATGACATCACCGCCGACGGGGACAGTGATGCCATCGGAGAGCTGCGTCCCATCCGAGCCTTGGAGGACAGACGCAGCTGGGGTTCCATCCTGCGTCTCAACGACATAGACACCGCGGGCCTGGTAGGGCTCAATTGGCAGGTTGTTTTCAGCTGCAATACGCCAGGTCACATCCTGGAGGACAATGCCCATGTAGGCGTGGCGATACTCACCGGTAGCGATGAGTTCCGGGATCACTCGCCGGACAAGCGCTGAGGAAATGCCAAAGCCGAGGCCCTCACCGGTCCCAAGGCTCACTACGGCAACGACCTCACCGTCCATGTTGACCAGTGGTCCACCGCTGTTGCCGGGATTGAGTGCTGCGTCCGTCTGCACGGCGTTTGGCAGGGCGATGTCTCCGGAGGCAGGGATCGATCGGCCAACGTGACCGACCATCCCTGCCGACACCGAGCTCTCGTACCCCAGCGGATTGCCGAGTGCAAGCACCTCGGTGCCCTGGGCGGGTCGGCCATCGATGAGCGGCAGGGGTGTTGCATACGCCGGTCGGTTATCAACGCGGACGGCTGCAAGGTCCGATCGGGCATCCGAACCGACGACTTCACCGGTCGCCCAGTCGTTTTGCGTGTACCGGATGTCGATCGTATCCCGATCGGCGACAACGTGGTGATTGGTGACGAGGTGGTTCTCGTCGTAGACGAACGCCGACCCCTGGGCGGATGAGCCCTGCGGGGCCGTGCCGTTGTAGGCCCGAAGGAGCGTCACCGAGTCGATCGTCTGCTCAATAACATCGGTGTACCGGCCGTCCTCAACCGGCTCTGTTGGCTCAGTCGTCGAGTTTGAGGGCGGCTGTGGGGACTCGGACTCGGGATCATCGAAGTGGGTCTCTCCGGTACAGCCAGCGAGAAACAGGGAACTGCCGGCGAGGGCGCCAAGCACCTCCCGGCGGGTGGACCGATCCATGTGCGGGCGTGAGGAATCTCGGGTGAAAAAGGCTCGCACATCGAACCAAAGGTCTAAGCGTGCCAGGGGGCAACAGTAGATACCATGAGCACCGAGTCCTCAGAGGAGACCACAAGTGATCTTGAGACCCGCGTGACGAACTTTCTGCGCCGGAACTTCCCACAGATCCAGATGCACGGCGGATCGGCCGCAATCGAAGAACTCGACGCAGAGGAGGGCCGTGTCCGGATCAGTCTTAGCGGCGCCTGCAGCGGATGTGGGATCTCCCCGATGACAATCCAGGCAATCAAGAGTCGAATGGTCCAAGAGATCCCCGAGATCGAGACGGTCGAGGCGAGTGCCGGCGGTCCTGGCATGGGCGGGATGCCCCCACAGCCCGGTGCCGGTCGTGAGCAGGACGACAGCGACGACGAGCCGCCAGCCCCCTTCTGAGGCCGTTAATCCTCTGTTCGATCGCTTGTGCTTCGTTGAGTACCACGGCTGTGTGTCGCCGGTATAAACTATATATCGCGATATCAAACTACCTTCCCCAGAAGTTGAGACTGGTCGTCTCAATGCATATGGCATTCTGGCGTAGTTCATAAATAATATGAAGACGTAGTCACGGATAGAACGATGGCACGAATTACCGGATCCTACCCAGATGACCTCGACCTTCTCATTGAGGGGGCTGTCGAGGCTGGTGTGTTCGGGGGTAAGAGCGATGCGTTGCGCGAGTTCGTGCGTGAATACTTCG
>CAZFMU010000044.1:0-1110 GCA_964520165.1 uncultured Salinarchaeum sp.
AGCGTGAAGGAATGACGGCGTTCCTTGAGGATCGCGAACCGGACTTCGAGTGACGACAACTTACTTGAGGGCGGCCGCGCCATCGGATCACATGGACTTTCAGCTCACCACCGAACAGCGCCAGATCAAGGAGATGGTCGCCGACTTCGTTGACAACGAGGTCGTCCCGATCGCCGATGAGCTGGATGAAGAAGACGAGTTTCCTTGGGGACTCATCGACGACCTCGCTGAACTGGGCCTGATGGGCATGCCATTTCCGGAGGAGTACGGCGGGGCCGGGCTCGATTATCACGCCTACCCTGAGGCTCTTGTCGAGCTCTCGCGTGGTTCCGGCGGGCTGGGGACTATCGTCGCGGCACACACCTCCCTGGCTGGCGGGATGCTCAATGACTACGGCAACGAGTCCCAGAAACAGCGGTTTCTTGAGCCGCTGGCTCAGGGGGCCGACATCGGGGCGTTCGCACTCTCGGAGGCCGAGGCCGGGTCAGATGTCCCGGCGATGGGGACAACCGCACAGCGCGACGGTGACGGCTACCGCATCAACGGCCACAAGCTCTGGACATCGAACGGGTCGGTCGCCGACACGGTGATCGTCTTCGCGAAGACCGACCCCGAGGCCGGTCGGAAAGGTATCTCCTCGTTTGTGCTGCGCCCGGAGTCAGATGACGGGTTCAGCGTTGCCCGGACCGAGGACAAGCTCGGCGACAAGCCCTGTCCGACGGCTGAACTCCGGTTTGATGACCTGTGGGTGCCTGTGGACCGTCGACTGGGCGAGGAGGGCGATGGATTCATCCAGTCGCTGAAGACGCTCAACAGCGGCCGGATCACGATCGCCGCACGCTCGGTCGGGATCGCTCGGGCGGCACTCAATGCGGCCCTTGAGTACAGCCAGGAGCGCGAGCAGTTTGACCGCCAGATCAGCGACTTCCAGACGATCAAACACGACCTTGCGGACATGGATACCGATCTCAAGGCCGCCCGGCTGCTGATGCACGACGCTGCCGACAAGAAGATGCGTGGCGACCGATACGTGAAGGCGGCCGCCCAGGCCAAACTCTATGCCTCAGAGGTTTCACGGGACCTCGCCGAGCGGGGGATCCAGATCCACGG
>CAZFMU010000044.1:1210-3192 GCA_964520165.1 uncultured Salinarchaeum sp.
ATGTGATCGGCGAGCTCAAGGGGCCCCATCGGCACGTTTGTCCCCAGCCGCATCCCGCGGTCGATGTCCTCCTTCGTGGCGACGCCCTCATCGTAGGCACGGATTCCCTCGGCGATCCAGGGCATGAGAATCCGGTTGGTCACAAAGCCGGGCTTGTCGTCGGTCTCCCAGGTCGTCTTTCCGAGCGCCTCAGCGATATTGTGTGCCGTCTCGACCGTTTCAGCGGCAGTGTGTTCCCCGACGACGATCTCGACGCCTTCCATCACCGGCACCGGATTCATGAAGTGAATGCCGACAACGGCCGCCGGCCGTGTCGTCGCGCTGGCGATGCTCGTGATCGACAGCGTTGAGGTGTTCGTCGCGAGGATGACCTCGTCGTCGGTGAGTTCATCGAGGTCCGAAAAGACATCTCGTTTAACCTCTAGGTCCTCGAGCACCGCCTCGATCACGAGGTCGACATCGGCGAGATCCGCGAGATCCGTCGTTCCAGTGACTCGGTCAAGGGCTGCGGTCCGATCGGCCGCCTCAAGATCACCGGTATCGACGGCGCGCTGGAGGCCGCTGGCGATCCGATCCAGTCCCTCCTCAACCAGCGATTGTTCAATATCGCGGAGACGTACCTCGTAACCCGCCTGTGCGGCAACCTGTGCGATTCCGCTTCCCATGGTCCCAGCCCCAACGACGCCAATGCGGTCGATGTCGGCTACCTGACGTGGCATACCGATCGTGTTACATCCCCCCACGGGTAAAAATGGTGCCCCTTACCGATCTGCTGGAAGCGCCTCAAGCACGAGTTCGGCCACATCGACAATCTCAATGTCGTCCTCATAACCACCGGTCTTTCGGCCGTCCTCGTACATGGTCATACACATCGGACAGGCGACGACGAACCGGTCGATAGCCGCTCCCGCCTCGGTATCCGCAAGCGCCTCGCGCAGACGCTCCTCGCTCGGTTTGACCGCCTGGTCGTTGTCGAGCCATAACCCACCGCCCCCACCTCCACAGCAGTAGGAGTCAGCACGGTTCCGAGGCATCTCGTGGCGCTCGCACCCAGTGGCGTCGATGAGCTGACGCGGGGCCTCGTACTCGTCGTTGTACCGGCCGAGATGACAGGGGTCGTGGTAGGTCACGGTGTAATCAAGCCCCCCATCGAGCTGTAACTGTCCGGCCTCAAGCAGGTCGGCGACCACCTGCGTCCAGTGGGCGACAGTAATGTCGCCGTTGGCGTTCCAGTGTCCCTCGTACTCAAAGCCGGTCAGCGGCGTCTCGGCGAAGTCCCCGAAGTCGATCTCGGGATACTCGTGTTTCATGGTATTGAACGAGTGCGGATCGGTACAGACGATGGTCTCGAACTCACAGTCATCGAAGGTCTCGACATGGTGGCCGGCGAGGTCGACGTACAGCAGCTCCTCGCCGAGTCGACGGACATCGTTGCCGTCATACTGTTCATCCTCGAAGAGAATGCCCCACTCGACGCCGGCGGCCTCGAATACCTGCGCGAGCGCCCGGGCGACCTGTTGGTTGCGGTCGTCAAAGCTGGGGTAATCACCCACGTACCAGAGGTACTCGACGGGCTCTTCCCGGGCATCGGTCACCTCGATGTCAAGATCATCCGCCCAGTCGGCCCGGTTGCGCTGGGACTCGCCGAACGTATTTCCCCGTTGCATGAGGTTGCGAAACACCTCCTGGACGTTCGCGTCGACAGCCCCATCATCGACGAGCTGGCGGTTGAGTTTGGTGAACGATTTGAGATGCTCGATCTCGACGGGACAGACGTCCATACAGGCCATACACGCCATACACGACTCCATGGTCTCGGTCTCGATGACCCCGCCATCGGCGACAATCGGCCGGTCGTCGTCTGCCTCGCGCTCGCGGTGGGCTTTCAGATCGAGAATCACGTTTCGCGGATCGAGGTTCCGTCCGACATCGGCGGCAGGGCAGGCCTCCGAGCAGCGTCCACAGTTGGTGCAGGCATCCTG
>CAZFMU010000044.1:3292-6147 GCA_964520165.1 uncultured Salinarchaeum sp.
CATCGGCGGCAGGGCAGGCCTCCGAGCAGCGTCCACAGTTGGTGCAGGCATCCTGATCAAGCAGTTCCTTCCAGGAGAAGTCCGCCATCGACTCAGCCCCCGTATCGGCATCGAGATCCGCAGGAATCCCAGGTAGCCGTTTTCCGGCCTGCTTGTCCCGCACGACAATATTGGCGAAGGATGTCAGCATGTGGACCGGCTTCGCGTAGGGAAGCCATGCGATGAACCCCAGCGAGACGAGCGCATGCACCCACCACAGTCCCACGTGCAGTTGACTCGCAAGCGTTTCCGAGACGCCGAGACCGCCAAGTGCCAGTCCGATTGCATACCCGACAAAGCTGACCACCTCAAACGACGGCATCCCGGTCGCGTAGATACGGAGTCCCTCAAGCAGGAGGCCGGTGAGCCCGATGAACAGTAACGATCCAACGAAGATGTCGTCCTCCCAGCCGGTATGATCGCCGTGGAGACGGTCAAGTCGGCGTCCATAGCGTCGGTACATCGCGACGCCCAGCCCAACGACGAACAGCAGCCCAAACGCATCAACGGCGAACTGATACACCAGATAGAAATCACCGGTCCAAAATGAGCCGACAAGCCCACGGACAGACTCGTCGATGAAAAGGATCGATGTAGCGATGAACAACACCAGAAACCCCCACATCACGAACGCATGCATCACGCCCGCAACCCAGTCGCGGTCGGCCTGGCCACGGTTCGAGAGTCCGAGTTGAACGGCTGTTCGGACCCGGCTGCGCAGGCTGTCAAACCGCGAAACCGGATCTGCCCCTCCAAGACGGTAGCGATCAAAGCGCCGGTAGACCCCATAGATGAAGATCAGGACCGCGACCGTCGAAAGCAGATAGAACAGCCCTTTCCCAATCGTCCCGACATTCCGAAAGGTCTCGCGTGTCACCTCCGACTGTGCGAGCGGCCCATACAGTCCGTCCAGTCCGGCCATAACACCCGTCGCTCCCAGAGCCACCATGTCTGGGTGTCCCTGACAAATAAAATAAGTGTGCCGGTCCCGACGCCAGCTGCACTGACCCCGTGTCTTTGAGGCAGAGGTAGTGGAGGTCAGATAAACTATACTAAAATGAGGTATTTCTCTTCAGTATTGCACTCCAATATATTCATACGATAAAACGATGACGACTTCAATAACGTTTTCAATGGCTTTTTGAACATCTGGGTCTGTATCAGCGCCAATAGTAGCTCTCGTGGCACGCTGTACGATTACTTGGCGTCAACTGGATCTATTCGGGTGGATTCAGGCGACACCGTCACTTCCGTGTCGAAAGAAATTAACAAAATTACACACATTGTGTTCTTCTGTCTTTTCGGAGATGGGCGCGGTTCCAACCGGTAGCGGTCGCCCCACCGGGCGCGCCCATATGATCACTGTTGCAGCCAGTCAGTCGGGATCAACTTCGGCGGACTGTGGGCCGCCACCAGTCTGTGCCTCCTCAGCATCTCCCCATCCGCCCGCATCAACGATTTCGAAGAGCTTGCGCCAGTTCTCGTCATCCTCGCTCTCGGGGAGCGACTCGCGCAACTGTCGGAAGTCAGAGGCCGGAACCAGCTCGGACACGAGGTCAACGATGACGCGCGAGTGGTGTGCGGCTTCCGGGCGATCGGTCCCTTCGATTTCGCTGACGCGCGTGACGAACTCCTTCCAGTCGAATCGCTGTCCGTGGTCGCTGACTGCTCCCGTCATGTACCACTTGATCTCCATAGGAAGCGATGCAGCCAGATCTTCGGCGTTGCCGGCGGGCAGCCGCTGTCCAAGGGGCATCAGCGTTGCCCGGATAGCACGAACGGCCTCGCCGGTACCAGGGAGTTCGAGACGGTGCTGCACGGTGCCGGTGAATTCGTCGAAGTCCATACAACCATGGTCTATGACAACGAGTCGTATAAATCTGTGTGACTAATCGCATCTATCACACATCATCAACACAATGCATTGGCGAACCAGTCGGCAGCGATGTCGGCCACCTCGGTGAGCTCTTCCTCCGCGTCGAAAAGGTGTCCCGCGCCTTCAACGATGTGTAGCTCCTTCTCGCAGGTGAGCCGCTTGAGTGCGTTGCGGTTCAACTCAAGCACCTGTGTGTCGGCGCCACCGACGATAAACAGCGTTGGGGCCGTCACGGCGTCAAGCACCGCTGTTGCAAGGTCAACGCGACCGCCGCGCGACACAACGGCATCGATCCTTTCGGGCTGACGGGCGGCCCCCCGGAGGGCGGCCGCAGCGCCGGTGCTTGATCCGAAGTACCCAAGACGCAGGTCCTGTGTCTCTGGCTGTGACCGGAGCCACTCCGTGACCCCGACGAGCCGGTCGGTCAACAGCTGAATGTCGAATCGGTTCGACCGATACTGGTCTTCCGCCTCGGTAAGCAGATCGAACAGGAGCGTGCCGAGACCGCGGCCGCGAATGACCTCGGCAACAAAGGTGTTCCGGGGGCTCTTCCGGCTTGATCCGCTGCCGTGCGCGAAGATCACCAACCCTGGTGCGCCGTCGGGCACCTCCAGGGTGGCTTCGAGTTCAACATCTCCGACGGGAATGGTCCGGGGCACTGGTGACGCCATAACGCACATATCATACTACGTATACTTGAGTTGCCGGGCTATTCTATTGGCACTCACCCACTAGCAGACACGCTCTCTTTATGAGAATCACTTACATGTACGGGGTGTGAACACTAATGAGTGTACCATGTCACCACGTCGCTTTGCCGACCGAACGGAAGCTGGCGAACAACTTGGCAACGCCCTTCGGGACCGTGGCATCAAGATCGACATGGTGTTGGCGATCCCACGTGGCGGACTCCCATTGGGGCGAGCGGTTGCGGACACCC
>CAZFMU010000044.1:6247-7909 GCA_964520165.1 uncultured Salinarchaeum sp.
GTGTTGGCGATCCCACGTGGCGGACTCCCATTGGGGCGAGCGGTTGCGGACACCCTTGGCGTGCCGTTGGACATCGTTGTCGCCCAGAAGATCGGCGCACCGAGTAACCCCGAGTACGCGATTGGTGCGGTCGGCAGTGACGGCACCGTCTGGCGTAACGAAGAGGCGATTGAGCGGACTGATACCGGGGAGACGTACGTTGAACGCGAGCGCGAACGCGAGGCGGCTATCGCGCGCGAAAAGCGCGACACCTATCGGGGGGACCGCCCGGATCCGGAGCTCGCAGGTCGAACGGTTGCGGTCGTTGACGATGGCGTCGCAACCGGATCGACCGTCCGTGCCTGCCTGAAGATGCTCCGGGGAAGCGACGCCGAGCGGATCGTCCTTGCGGTTCCGGTCGGGCCACCTGACGTCATCCAGGAACTTGAGACGCTGGCCGATGAGGTCGTCTGTCTTGAGCGCCCGCTTGGATTTCGGGGTGTCGGACAGTTCTACGATACCTTCGATCAGGTCTCCGACGAGGAGGCGATCGCCTACCTTGAGGAGTGAGTGGACTCGACGATCGTCCGCGCCACGGCCACGGCGTTTGCGAGGCCACGTTCGAATCCGGCTTCGAAGGTCGGATCGAAGAACGACGCCCGAGCCGACGTATCGCCAGTCGGCCGATCGTGGTTGGCGATCCCTCGAATGCTGAGGTACCGATCGAGGTGGCCAAAGCGCTCCAGTGCGGTAGCCGTTCCGGCGTCTTCCATCTCGGTCGCCCGGTATGGCGGACAATCACGCTCGGCGGTAAGCCACTCGACCGCCTCGGCCAGCTCACGGCCATGCCACAGTTCATCACCACAGACGTTTGTTCCGGTCGTCACAACCGGCGATCGCTCGCCTTCGGCGTCAACTTCGACGTGCGTTGCACGCTCGTACGCGGTGTCGACTCGATCCTCGTCAAGCTCATATCGGCCCTGATCGCCAACGTAGGGATTGGTGGCAAGCGGCGGATCTCCGTCGTCGAACCGACATTTGAGATCCCAGTCAAGAATGGTTTCGGCGATAACGACCGAGCCAATTGGGAGCGACGGCGGCCCGCCGGCTACTCCGACCGAGAGCACGAGCGTGTCTGCGAGATCAAGGGTCGCACAGACGCTGGCCACCGTACTTGCCGCCGCGGACTTGCCCACGCCGGTAGGAAGCACCCCGATGTCGCCATCGTGTCGAAGTGGTGCCGGTGCTCCCGGGACCGACATCTCGGTATCGAGGTTGTAAGCCGCCTCCCAGGGAGCAACCTCGCTCGGAAGCGACGGCAGCGACTCAAATGCGGGCAACACCAGGATATGCAGGTCGACAGCCACGTCTCATCAGAGTGTGGCGGCCGAAAAAAGGACATCGGGGCGTCTAGTCGTTCCAGCGAACCTCCCACTCGAGTTCATAGCGCTGCTCACCGGTCTCGGAGTCCGTCAAGCGCTCAAGTTCGGTTTCGAATCTGCTTGTCTGGGGCACATCAACGTCCCGCGGATCGCCCGGTGAGTCCGCTGGCACCTCGGCATCGGCGGCTGCATCAAGGTGGACGGTTCCGGTCCGGATGTCAGCGGCGACCGACTCAAGCGCGTCGGCGATCTGGTCACGGCTAAGGGTCTCGACGGTCTTGAACAGTTGTTCTTCTGGCAT
>CAZFMU010000044.1:8009-10304 GCA_964520165.1 uncultured Salinarchaeum sp.
GAAAATATATATACACAGGGTAAGATTATATAGTTTCATTTGTAATCATCAGGTACCGGATGCCAGACCAGCCACTACCCTTTGACCTTCCTGATACCCTCGTGACACAGGCGAACCGCCGGTGGGATGATACCGTTGGGATGAGCCTCCTGAGTCGACTGACCGGGGCGGACTACCTGAGCCTCGTCGCCCTGTTTTTCGCGTGGACCAGCACAGTGTTACTACTTAGAGAGCGCGTCCACCCGGGAATCCTGGTGATGTTCGGCGCGTTTGCCTTCGACAAACTCGACGGCTACTACGCCCGCACCCGTGGTGTGAGTTCGTCCTTCGGCCGGCAGGTTGACACCTTCATTGATATCTTCGCCTACCTCGTGACGGCGGCCCTGCTGTATCACGTCGTGTTGTCGCCGTCGTGGTGGGCAACGGTGATCGTTGGCTTTGCTATCGTGACCTTCGGCGGGCTCCGGCTCGTGCGACACGCCGATGAGGGATTCGGCGAGGCTGAGGGGACGAGTTACTACATCGGCTGGACGGTGGTCCACGCCAACTTCGTCGTTCTCGCGCTGGTGTATCTTGAGGTCTTCATCGGCGGGATCGACGGCTGGCTAGCGGCTGTCCCGATCGTAATCGCCGGCCTCATGATGGTGTCGGGGTACAAGAGCTACAAGACCACCCTCGGACACGCCGTCGGCGGGCTCCTCATTTGTCTCGCCGCCGCGACTAGCCTGCTTGTTGTGCTCACCGGCGGTGTATGACAGCAGCTCGTCATCGAATCCGATTCGATCCTCACGTTCATACCGGTGTCTCTCCCGACGGGCAAGGATCAGTCTATGAGGTTCTGTCGTACTGTGACGACCGTGGACTCGACGCCGTCGCCATCACCGATCATGACACCACCACTGCAGCCACACAGGCACTGGTGGCACAGCAGTACTACGATGTCGAAGTCGTTCCTGGTGCGGAGATTTCGACGAGTGATGGCCATCTCCTCGCATTAGGGATCGAGACGGATCCCCCGGTGGGCCGTCCGTTCACAGAGACCGTCACGTGGGTTCGCGATCGTGGTGGTATCGCGGTTGTGCCTCACCCGTTTCAGCGATCACGCCACGGTGTCGGGCGGGCGACGATCACCACCTGCGACGGCATCGAAGTGTTCAATGCCTGGGCGATCACCGGCGTCCGCAATCGGCGGGCGGCCACCTTCGCCCAACGCGAGGGGTATCCGGGACTCGGAAGTAGTGACGCACACCGACCGGATCTAGTGGGAACCGCCCACACTGAGGTCCTTATCGAGGGGGCTCTCTCCGTTGAGACGATTCTTGAGGCGGTCGCTGCCGGTCGCTGCTGGCCGACCGGTCGGTCCGCTCGGGCGCGTGAATACCTCCGGAAATCAGTCGGTAACGTCACCCGGTGGACCCGGAGTGCCCACCGAAGTCTCGACCGCCTGTCTCGGCGACTTCGTCTTGATTGATTGACGGTCTTACTGCGAGGGGGCAGCCCGGTCGCGGCGCTCGAGCTGATCGAGCAAGACCTCTCGCATGAGATGCATCCCTTCTGCGACGCGCTGATCGGCGAGTGTATAATAGTTGTACACGCCGTCGGTCCGCTTGGTGACGACTCCCTGGTCGCGCATCCGTCGGAGATGCCGCGAGACGGTCGACTGGGGAATCCCTGTCGCCGCCTGGAGTTCGGAGACCGTACACTCCTCGTTGTCGGTGAGTTCGTCGAGGAGTTTGAGCCGACGGGGATTCGAGAACACCGCGCACAGGTCGGCCTGGCGGGTGTAGAGTGCGTCGTCCGTGTCTGTGGCCATTAGTGGCATACCCGGAGGCGGTCATACTCAAACGTGTCGGTCCCAGCAGTCCGTGGTTGACATTCGTCTGATCGTACGTCGAATCCCGGGGTCGAAATATTCGGTTATGCAAATATCCGGAAGAACAAGGAATAAGTGCTAGACTCCGGTATGATGGCCGATGACACGGTGCATGTCTACCGGGGCACCGAGCGTAGTGTTGTCCGATACGCTCGGGCGTGACGCCGACAGTCCAACGCCGAGACCGACCGATACATCCAGGGGTGGTCACCGATGACGGCCACATCATCCCCTCCGGCGCGGATCGTTATCATCGGCGGCGGAACCGGTGGAACGGTTACGGCCAATCGCCTCGCCGAGAAACTCCACAGCGAGATTGACGCCGGGGAGGCCGACATCACGCTGGTGACCGACGGACCACAGCACGTCTACAAGCCGATGTGGCTGTACGTGGCATTCAACCGCAAGGACGTCGAAGAGAG
>CAZFMU010000044.1:10404-11853 GCA_964520165.1 uncultured Salinarchaeum sp.
TATGCCGCCGATGGGCGCACGCTTGAGCACGATCTGCTTGTCGGCATTCCGCCGCACGCCGGCAGCGACCTGGTCCGAGAGAGTTCGCTAGGCGAGGAGTGGATCGATGTCGACAACCGCACCCTGGAGGTGCGAGGGGCGAACGATATTTACGCGCTGGGGGATGCGACGAACGTTCCAACGAGCAAGGCCGGAAGTGCTGCGCACTACCAGGCAGGCGTCGTTGCTGATCGCCTCGCCAGCGAGGTTCGTGGCGAGCTCCCAACGGCTCGATACGACGGGAAGACGCTGTGTTTCGTCGAGGCAGGACTCGACGAGGCGACGTACATCGAGTTCGATTATGACTCGGATCCGGTCGTCCGGGACCCCTCCGGGATTGTTCACTACGCGAAGCTTGGCTACAACGAGTCCTACTGGTTGACCGCACGGGGGCTGATCTGAGCATGTCCGAGTCGACGGCGAGTCCGGATGTCGATCCATCCGTCGTTGACGCGATTGAGGACAACCCCGAGGGCGTGGCGGCGCTGGTTGCCCAGGCGGGCCTTGACGACCAGGTGGTCGCCGCCGCCGACGGTAAGGAAACGCCCCGGGAGGCGGAGTCGAGTGCGCTTACCGAGACGCTTGATGCCAACGATGAGGAACTTGCCGCCGCGCTTGATCGACTGGCCGATCTCGAAGCCAACGGTGATCTTGAGACGGTGATCGGCGCGATGCAGGGCGTCTCCCTTCTGTCGGACGCGATGGATGACGAACTGGTGATGTCGCTTGGCTCGACGGCCAGTTCGCTCGGCGAACTTGCTGATGCCGCCTCGACACCCGAGACCCGACAGGGGACGCTTGCGCTGATTGATGCCCTCGGCGAGGCGGCAGGAAGCGACCCCGAACCGGTCGGAATGCTCGGGCTTGCCGGTGCGCTCCGTGACGATGACATCCGCCAGGGATTGGGCTTTCTGCTCGCAGTCGCCCGGGCAACCGGACGTCGGATCGGCGACGACCAGTAACGCGGAATCGTTTTGGCGATACGGTCGCCCGTAGGTGACATGTCCGTTCTGATTACCGGCGGGAGTCGGGGAATCGGTCGTGCAACGGCACTCCGTCTCGGCGAGACCCGGGATATCGCCGTTGGCTACCGCGAGTCGGCCGATGCTGCCGCCGCAGTCGTTGCATCGATTCGTGAGATGGGATCCGATGCCGTCGCGATCCAGGCCGACGTGACCGACTCCGATGCTGTTGCGGATCTTGTTGAGGAGGCCGCAACGACGCTTGATGGACTTGAAGCGGTTGTCAACTGCCTCGGGGGCAAGCCCCGCGGCTTGCCAGTGGACTCCCGTTCTACCCGAGTAGCTCGGTAGGCGTGTAGTCGCCATTCACGTTCAACGTCCCTGACTTGAGGGCCAGGTGACTGGTGGCCCATCCACCGCGAGACGTCTGCCCGCGATGGATATACCC
>CAZFMU010000045.1:0-11772 GCA_964520165.1 uncultured Salinarchaeum sp.
TGAGTATGAAGCAATTGCTGCGGGCATGATATATTTGTCGACAAGTCGACGATTAAATCCTGCAGATCGCATGATACCGACGACCCCCGTCACAAAACGTGGCGAAATCTATCGGCGGAATCGCGGGTGCTTTTATAAGTATCCCGCCGCAGTCATGGAAATGTGGACCGTCACAAAATGTGACGGGCGCGACGGGATTTGAACCCGCGGCATCTTGGTCCGGAACCAAGTGCTCTGTCCGCTGAGCTACGCGCCCTCACTGGTCGTTGGACGGTACTCGGTTTAACCGTTGTGAAGCATTACTCTTCTCGGGCGACCTCGTGGCGGCCAAACCCATACCGCAGCCGGTTAGCAAGCCGCCGGGCAAACCGATCACGGCGACTCGCGAATCGTTCGTTCAGCGCGGTGTGGATCAGCGGCACCGGCACCTCCTGTTCAAGCGCCTCCTGGACGGTCCAGGTGCCCGTTGAGCCGCCAGCAACGTAATCGGCCACGTCACCGAGGTCGGTTCCCTCCTCGCGGAAGGCCTCCTCACAGAGTTCGAGCAGCCACGACCGCACGACAGCACCGTTGGTCCACGTCCGGGCGACAGCCTCGAGATCAAGGTCGTACTGGCCGTGGTGCAGCAACTCGAATCCCTCGCCGTAGGCCTGCATGAGCGCATACTCGATGCCGTTGTGGACCATCTTCACGTAATGGCCTGCCCCGGAGGGACCCATCCGGTGATGCCCCTCGGGACCGGTCGCGATAGCATCGAAGGCCGGCTCGAAGGCTTCGTACGCCCACTCGGGCCCGCCGACCATCAACGAAAAGCCAATCTCAGCCCCCGCCGGACCGCCGGAGGTACCACAATCGAGGTAGGCGGCGGTAAGCGCCTCGGCACGCCGGCGGGAGTCCGCGAAGTGAGAATTGCCGCCGTCAACGACGATGTCATCAGCCTCAAGATGCTCGTCAAGGTCCTCAAGCGTGGCATCGACGGGGTCGCCTGCCGGCACCATCAGCCAGATTCGCCGGGGAGTCGGAAGACGCTCGACGAGGTCGGCAATCGAGTCAGCTGGTTCGGCGCCGGCCTCGGCGGCCGCCGCGGTCGCCTCGGCGTCGAGATCGAAGGCAACAACGCGGTGGCCGGCTGCTAGCAGTCGGTCAACGACAATCTGTCCCATCCGCCCGAGTCCGATGACGCCTACGTCCATACGCCGGTATGTCGCCGGCCGGCAGGTAGCCCTTGCGGTTCATCCGGCGGCGAGGCGCCGGCCGATGGGCTTGCGGAAGGCGGCGTAGATCAGCGAAACGAGGAGCCCAACAAGCGCAATCCCACGGATGGGCCAGCTGAAGACCGCTACTCCGGGAACCGCGAAGGCCGCCCCGAGAAAGAAGTCCTCAGGGGCACCATCGTACCGGATGACCATCCGCGGGGCGACCCACCGATCAAGTGGGTGGACGTAGACCGCCCGCTCGTTGGTGACCGCCCAAGGCCGTAACGCGGGAATGCCGCCGATAACGTCGGCAAGAACGTGCAACGCAGCAGCGGTGAAAAACATCGCCACGGCGACGGTAATCGGACTCGTAAGCGTAACGACAACCGGTAGGGCCAATAGCGCTGCTAGCGGGTAGTATACCGGAAAGTGTAGCGTCTTGCGGTGGGCGGCAAGGACGTCCAGATCGGGGGCAATCCCGCCGGCGATTCCACCGATGGCGGCGGGGACAGCCAACTCCGGAGAGACAGTCGCCACCGCCGCTGCCACCGCGAGGCCCACGAACCCGTGGGTGGTCGCCATCATCACCGCGGAGATTTGATCCGCCCAATCAAACCTCTTCCGTTGTCGGTGACCTCCTTCTCGCCGCAGACGGTAAGGCGTCCCAAGCGGTGTGATATTTGTCGGGTTACGGTCGTACCTGTTCTTGTGTGGTGACTCGCCCGTTGATTTGTCGAACAGGCGCACTGATGGCTGGGCCAGGCAGTCGGGCTGCTATTCTCTTAAGGATTTGGAGGGACCGTTGCCCGCATATCGGAATCTCACCGGAGTTGGCGCGATTCACGCCCGCTCTTCTTGCGAGGGAGAGGAGAGATTCTCTTGCTGTCAAAGATAGAAGCAAGCGAGGGATCCGACGCAACCTTGATTCGCATACCGTCCAAACCGGTGGCCATGCCCGACGATGCGCCCGAGCACGACTATCGATTCGATACGCTGAGCCTCCATGCCGGCCAGGAGTCGCCTGATCCGGGGACGAACGCCCGGGCTCCGCCCATTCACCAGACCACCTCCTACGTCTTCGAGGACGCCGAGCACGCCGCCGACCTCTTTGCGTTGCGCGAGCCGGGGAACATCTACAGCCGGTTGATGAACCCGACGAACGCGACGCTTGAGGAGCGGCTGGCGGCACTCGAAGGCGGGGTCGCCGCACTCGCGACCGCCTCGGGGATGGCGGCGCTGGATCTTGCGACGTTCGTTCTCGCTAGCGCCGGCGACAACATCGTGACCTCCTCGGCGCTGTACGGCGGGACCTACACCTACTACACCCACACGGCCCCCCGCCGCGGCATCGAGACGCGGTTCGTCGACACGCTTGATTACGAGGCCTACGCTGCGGCCATCGACGAGGATACCGCCTACGTCCACGCCGAGACCGTTGGTAACCCGGCGCTGGTGACCCCCGATCTCGAACGCCTTGCGGACATTGCCCACGACCACGACGTCCCGCTGTTCGTTGACAACACCTTTGCGACGCCGTATCTGTGTACTCCGATCGAGCACGGTGCCGATCTGGTCTGGGAGTCGACGACCAAGTGGCTCCACGGCGCCGGTAGCACCGTCGGTGGCGCGCTCATCGACGGCGGCACCTTCGAGTGGGACGCCGAGCGCTACCCCGAGATTGCTGCGGACAATCCCGCCTACCACGGCATGAACTTCAAGGAGACCTTTGGTGACGCCGCCTTCGCTTACGCGGCCCGGGCGCGCGGTCTGCGCGATCTGGGCAACCAGCAGTCGCCCTTTGATGCGTGGGTGACCCTCCAGAAGCTCGAAAGTTTCCCATTGCGCATGGAGCGTCACTGTGAGAACGCCTTGGCCGTCGCCGAGTTCCTCCAGGATCACCCCGATGTCGAGTGGGTGACCTACCCCGGGCTGGCCGACCACGAGACCCACGAGAACGCCAACGAGTATCTTGATGGCGGCTACGGCGGCATGCTCACCTTCGGGTTGACCGGCGGTGCGGAGGCCGGCCGGCGCTTCTCGGAGGCGACCGATCTCGCGAGCCTGCTGGCGAACGTTGGCGACGCGAAGACGCTCGTGATCCACCCCGCCTCGACCACCCACCAGCAGCTCACCGAGGAAGAGCAGATGGCAAGCGGCGTCACGCCGGATCTCATCCGGCTGTCGGTCGGCATCGAGGATCCCCAGGACATCATCGCGGACATCGACCGGGCGATTGAGCGCGCCACGTCCTGACGGCGCTCTCCGGTCGTGAGTGTTAACCGCACGCAGGATATCCGGTTAATACGCACACGTCCTACCGGTGTCTCACATGCCTGTTGAACTCCGCTTCTTTGCGACTTATCGCGAGGCGGTCGGCCAGAAGACGCTCGAATGGGCGCTTGGGGAGACGACAACCGTCGGTGGCGTTCTGGCGGCACTTGAGGCCGAGTTCGCCGATCTAGAGGGCGCGTTGCTTGATGACGGCGCGGTGCCACCCCAGGTGACCGTTCTCAAGAACGGCCGGGCGATTGCCCATCTCGATGGTGCCACAACACCCATCGAGGCGGGCGATGTGCTCGCGGTGTTCCCGCCGGTGGCCGGTGGGTGATGCGCGTCGAACGCACCTTTCGCGGCATCTCGTTGCGCCTGGCGCGCCGGTATCTTGAACAGCTTGGTGGCACCGTGATCGACGAGACGACCGTCGAGGCCCCGGCGTGGCGGGCGTCGCTCGCCACCGAGTCCGTCAGTATCGGGCCGACGCTTGAACTGACCGAAGTGACCGTCCGATTCGAAGGGGAGGAGGCAGCACTCGCTTCGGTTGTTGAGGCGTTCGCCCAGAAGGCGATGCGAGCGGGCGGGTGATCCGATCAGTCGTCGGCTGGCGCGCTCTCAAGGGAGACGCCAGTGCCGGGTCCGACGGTGATATCGAGATCGTTGAGACGTTCATCGGGGACGACGCCATCAACCCACTGACGAGCCTCGTAGTACTCGCGCTTCATCGCGTCGAGTTCGGCCAGTTGCCCTTCAGCGGCCCCCATCCCGGGGATGGCCTCGTCACTGCCCTCGACGAAGCGCTCGGGCAGATCGTCATCATCGCCGTCGAACCCAACGAGGTTGTTGTAGTACCGCTCAAGCGTGTAGATGCGCTTGCCGGCCTCGATGAGGTCATCCGCGGTGAGGTCCCGACCGGTCATGCCATTGTACTGTAGGACGTATTCCTCGATGCCTTCCGCAAAGGCGTTGAACTTACAGATGTCAAAGGAATCGGAGATGGCGTGTAGGTCCTGGAAGGTGACCTGGAGTTCACCCTTGCCCTCGGGATCGGCGGGATCGACCGCCTCTGGAATGCCCAGAATCTCCGCGGCCGGGGTGTACCCACGGAGGTGACACGCCCCACGATTCGAGGTGGCATAGCCGATGGCCATGCCTTTCATGGTCCGCGGGTCGTACGCCGGCATGGTCTGGCCTTTGACATCAAGGCGGGTGTCCGCCGCATCAAAGCGCTCGGCGGCGCCGGCGGCCCCCTCTGCCAGCGCGTCGGCGAGGGCATCGGAGCGGTGAGCGATCCGCTCAAGCAGGTCGTACATCGCATCCTGGTCGCCCCATTCGATGTCTTCCTCGATGTAGCCCTTCTCGGACATCTCCATGGCCATCGCGACAATGTTGCCCGCCTCGATGGCGTCTACCCCGAGGTCGTTACACCGATCGACGAGGATGGCGGTCACCTCGGCGTCGTCGTTCATTGAGTTGGCGCCGAAGCTCCAGGCCGGCTCGTATTCGAGCGACTCCATGCGGACCTCGCGGTGTTCGCCGGCGATGTCGGCCTCGGCTTCGACCTCCTTCTTGCAGGCGACCGCACAGGAGTGACAGGTGGGCTCATCAACGAGGATGTTCTCACGAACCCACTCGCCGGAGGTGTTCTCGGCGTCGATGTTCGGGTCGCTCGGATCGGCGGTTGCCTCCGCCTCCGTCGAGGTGTACTGGCCGTTGCGGGTCGGCAGGCCGTCCATCTGCTCGGTCAGGTTGGTCAGGACGTTTGTGCCGTACATCGACAGCCCGCCCTCGTTGGGGGCGGTCACGTCTGACTCGGTGATCGCCTGGACGGCCTGCTGGTGGCCCTCGGCGAAGGTCTCCTCGTCGGCCGGCTGGGGCATGTCCGTCGTTGATTTGACGACGACCGCCTTGAGCCCCTTCGAGCCCATGACCGCGCCGGTGCCGCCGCGGCCGGAAGCCCGGTCGTCCTCGTTGATGATACAGCCAAAGCGAACCTCGTTCTCACCGGCCGGCCCGATGGCCATCGTCGAGAGGTTCTGCCCGTAGGTGCCCCCAACCTCGTCCTCAAGGGCGTCGATGGCGTCGTGAATCTCCTCGCCCCAGAGATGGCTGGCGTCGCGCAATTCGACTTCGCCATCCTCGACGTACGCGTAGACGGGGTGATCGGCCGCCCCCTCGAATAAGAGGGCGTCGAAGCCGGCCCACTTGAGGCGAGCGGCCGACCAGCCGCCGTGATGGGAGTCCGTTACCGTGTTCGTCAGCGGCGACTTGGTCACGACCGCCATCCGGCCGCTCATGGTCGCCTGCGTCCCGGTTAGCGGCCCGGTCGTGAACGCCAGGAGGTTCTCCGGACCGAGTGGATCGACATCCGGGCCCTGATCGAAGACGTACTTCACGCCCAGACCGCGTCCGCCGAGGTACTTCCGGGCGTCCTCGTCGTCGATACGCTCGTATGTAACCGTGCCCTCTGAGAGATCGACGCGGGCGACGTGATCGCGGAAGCCACCGAGTTCCGTCATGTGTGTTGTTGCCACTATCTTCACGATACTTAATTGTATTCCCAGATGTCAGCCAGTCACACCAGATAGCCCGACAGACGGTTGTTATGTGGGGATTCGGTGATTCGGATGCGTGTGGTGGTGCTTGTATCTCCGCCCGAGTCGTGTCCGAGAGTTACACAATCACCGGGGGTGGATACCAGCCAACGCTTACCTCCTTGCAACCCGTCTGAGGCGTATGCCTGGTGGCTATGCGGTCGGTGTCCAGTCGTTGCAACAGGAGGTAACCAACGTATCTCCGCCGGTTGCGGGAACCATTCCGGCGTGGCTCTCCGGAACGCTCATTCGAAACGGGCCCGGTCGCTTCGATGTCGGGGGACAGCAACTCACCCACTGGTTCGACGGGCTGGCGATGCTCCGGCGGTACGCCTTTGCGGACGGCCAGCTCACCTATTCCAACCGGTTTCTCCGGACGAACGCCTACGCCGACGCCATGGCGGGCGAGACCGCTGGCGAGTTCGGGACCGACCAGCGCGGTCTGCGGAAGCTACTCTCCTGGCTTGCAAGCCTTGGCCCGCCGGCGGTCACGGACAACGCGAACGTCCACGTCGCCGATATCGATGGCACGCACGTCGCGCTGACGGAGGCGCCACGACGGATCGCCTTCGATGTAGAGACTCTAGAGACCCAGGGCCCGTTTCGGTTCGAAGACGCCCTTCCGGAGCAACTCACCGCCGCTCACCTCGTTACTGACCCCGAGACCGGCGAGTGGTTCGGCTTCACCACGGAGTTCGGCCCCGATCCACAGTACCATCTGTACCGAGTACCGCCGGATTCGCGCAGCCGCGAACGGATTGCATCGCTTGCGGCGGACGGTCCCGGGTACGTCCATGACTGCAGCATCACCGCAGAGCACGTGATTATCGTCGAGACGCCGCTGGTGATCCCGATTCTCCGGGCGATCAGCCCCTTTAGCGAGGGCCTGCTCGATACCCTCGACTGGCAGCCACAACGGGCTACGCGGATCCTCGTTGTCGACCGTCATACCGGCGACCTCGTCGCCGACCCAACGCTCCCGCCACTGTTCACCTTCCATCACATCAACGCCTTTCTCGAAGACGAGACGGTCGTGCTCGATTTGATCGAGTTTCCCGACGCGGAGATCGTCGAGGCGATGCGTCTTGAGACGCTCATCGAGGAGTCCTCGGCGGCGGTCCCGGACGGCCGGCCGGTCCGCTACCGGATCGACCTGGCGTCGAATCAGGTTGAGCGGACGCAACTGCACTCCGGCGGGATGGAACTCCCCCGCGTGTTCTCTTCGCAGGTGGGTCGCCGCCACCGGTACGCCTACGGTCAGGCGACCGACCGCGAGGGTGCCAACGGGCTCGTCAAACTCGACTGCGAGACCGGCGAGGCCCAGGAGTGGTGGTCACAAGGGGTGTTTGTCGAAGAGCCGATTCCGATCCAGCGTCCCGGAGCGTCGGCCCCTGATGACGGCGTCGTGCTCGCAACGGCGCTTGACAGCGAGCGTGAGCGCACCCGCTTGCTCGTCTTCGACGCGGCGACCCTTGAGGTGCTCGCGGATGCGACCCTCCCGCACGTGGAGCCACTTGGCTTTCACGGCCGGTTTTTCACCGAAGACTGAGCGCCCTTCGCGATTTGCATCGCCCGCCGACAGGACAAAGAGCCTCTCACCCGTAGGTTGGTCATGACGGTTATCGCACTCCTGAGTGTGGCGCCGGTCACCGATGACAGCATGGCCGAGGATGTCGCCGACGCGGTCGCGGCGCTTGAGGCGTTTGACGTTAGCTATGAGACGAATCCGATGGGAACGGTCATCGAGGCAACAGACATGGACACACTGCTCGCGGCGGTCAAGGCCGCCCACGAAGCGGTTGAAGCCGACCGGGTGAGCACCGTCTTGAAGATCGACGACAAGCGAACCAGCGACCGGGATGCTGACACGAAAGTCGAGCGGGTCGAGACACACCTCGGCCGACCCGCCCGGAGTGACGGCGACTGACGGGCTGTCCTGAAAGCAAGCGGGGGCTTGAGTATCCCGTCCGGTACACTCACTCGAAGTACTTGAGGATCGCCGCCTTGGTCTCGCCGAAGGCGTCGCCGGTTCGGTCCCGCGGGCGATCCATCGGCACGGCAATCTCATCGAGCACTCGCCCGGGGCCATCGGAGAAGACCACCACGCGATCGGAGAGATACACGGCCTCCTCGATGTCGTGGGTGACAAAGAGGATCGTCTTCTGTGTCTCCGCCCAGATCGCAAGCAGTTCCTCCTGGAGTGTGGCTTTGGTCCGTGCATCAAGAGCGCCGAAGGGCTCGTCCATGAGCAAAATCGGCGGATCGACGGCGAGTGCCCGGGCGATGCCGACGCGCTGGCGCTGCCCACCAGAGAGCTCACGCGGATACGCGTCGGCCTTCTCGGTCAATCCGACAAGATCGAGACAGTGGGTGACCATCTCCGCGGTGGTTGTCTCGGGTGGCGGGCCGACCTCTTCGAGGCCGTAGGCGACGTTCTCGGCGACCGTCCGCCAGGGAAAGAGCGCGTCGTCTTGAAAGACCATGCCGCGGTCCGGCCCCGGATCGGTCACGACCGCACCGCCCACCCGGACGGCGCCGCTGGTTGGGGCCTCAAGACCGGCGATGATCCGGAAACAGGTGGACTTGCCCGATCCTGAGGGCCCGACAATCGAGACGAATGCGCCCTCGGGGATGCGGATGGACACGTCCTGTAGCGCCTCGATCGGGCCGGCCTCGCTGTCGTAGGTCTTCGAGACATCCTCGACGACGATCTGTGCGTGCGTTGGATCGGAGTGGGTGTTGACAGCCATTGGAATCACCGCCAGGCGAGGGTCCGCCGCTCAACGGCGCGGATCAGTCGATCGGAGAGCAAGAACAGCAGGCCGATGACAAGCATGTACGCGATGACGACCTCCATGCGCAGGAAGTTCGCGGCGTCCCAGAGGTGCTTGCCGATGCCGGGCACGCCGAGGAGCTCGGCGGCGACCATGACCATCCACGCCTGGCCGGCGGCCGTCCGAAAGCCGGTGAACAACTCGGGCGTCGCGGAGGGGAGGACGACCTTCCGAATGAGCCCGAGATCAGAATCGGTGCCGAGCGATCGGGCGACCTCGATCAGCTGGGGATCGACGCCCGCAACGCCGCCCTGGGCGTTGTAGTAGTTGATCCAGAAGGCGACGATGGCGATGATGAACGCCGCTCCCTGGTCGTTGAGGCCGAACCAGATGATCGCGAAGGGGATCCACGCCAGCGGCGGCACCGGCCGGAGGAAGCTTGCAACGGTCCCAAAGGTGTGTTCGGCCGTCTCCCACCAGCCGACGGCGATCCCGACGGCCATCCCGAGCGCAGACCCGATCAGCAGGCCGGGGAGGTAATGACGCAGGCTCTGCCAGACGAGTTCGAATGCGAGTCCCGAGGTGAGATCCTGCAGGAGGACGGCGGCGACCGCCGGCGGACGAGGCAAGAGCGTCTGTGGCGTGACCAGCGCGAGGGCCCACCACATCCCGACGAAGGTCGCCAGCGCGCCAATCTGGAGGGCCGTCTCCCGGCCTGCCTCGACATCGATGCGTCCGACGCTTGGGGTCCGGATGAGCCCCGCATCGGCGTCGGCCTCGGTCTCGGGCGTGTTACTCATCGCGCACCTCCTCATAAAAGCGGTGCGTAAAGATGTCATCGGCCGTGAGGTCGGTGTCAACGGACCCGAGTTGCTGGTGGAACTCGTTATAGACTAGCGACTGCTCGACGATCCGCCGGGGATCGGCGATGAACGTCGAAGCCGGAGAGTTGATCGCCTCGATAGCGACCGACTCCGGGAGGACATCGGTGCCGATCGCCGCGCTGGCCATCCTGGCGGCCGCCGTGCGGTTCGCCGTGATGAACTCGGTCGCCCGAATGTGCAACCGGACGAGATCCTCAACGAGTCCCGGTCGATCCTCGACAAGCGACTGGGAGGGCTGGAGCACCGCACCGGGCTGTCCGGCCATAACCGGCCCGGCGTAGCGAAACGGCGCCATCGTGGTCCCGTCATCGCGGACCAGTTGGGTCGGGATCGGCTCGATCACGCTGCCGGCGTCTGCCTCCTCTGTAGCAAGTGTCGACTGCAGCGCGCTGGAGCTCTGGCCGACGATTTCAAGCACATCTAACTCAAGGCCGAGTGCCTCGGTGATCCAGTAGCGCAGGAAGACATCGGGGGTCGATCCGGCCGGCAGCGTGGCAAAGCGCGGGCGACGACCCCTGTCGGCACGAAACTGGGCAAACGCATCGGCGCCATATTCGTCCCAGTATGAGCGCCACTCGGCGGTGCCGACCATCACGTTCGGTTCGAGGACGTTCGCGGCGACGACCGTCGAAGGGACGCCGTTTGCGATGGCGACCAGGCCAGGGCTGATCCCGACGTACGCGAGATCAAGGTCCCCCGACGCGTAGGCCTGCACGAGCGGTGGGCCGCCCCCGAAGGTCGTGGTGTCGATAGTCACCCCGAGGTCGTCGTCCCACCCCTGCTGGTCGATTACGAACTGCTGCATCATCGGGAACACGTTGAGCGTTCCCATCGAGAGGGTCGAGTTGTCATCACCCAGCGCACTGCAGCCCGCGAGGCCGGTGCTGAGCCCGGCCAGGGCCGCCCCGCCGGCACGGAGGGCCGTCCGTCGCGAGATCCGATCTGCGGTCATCATCCGTATTTTGCCGCTACGGGCAAAAGCATTCGAGAGCGAGCGGTTCTTGTACGAGTCCAGTACGCCACCATCAGGTGATTCCGGGGGCTCTCGCCTGCTGGCGTCCGTCGCCGGTGATCATGGGCCAGATGGCGTCGCCGATACAAGCAATATTCTCTGGTAGTTCACAACGGGGCCGACCACCCGGGCGTGCTCAGACCGACTGATTGCGTCGGAACGCCGCTGTGTCGCCCCATTGGTTGCCCGGGAAGGACGCACGGAATCCCTTCAAGAGAACAGTGGCGTCCAGAACGGATTCCTCGACGACGGTCGACGACGAGGTCCACCAGCTATAGAGCGCTATCAGGCCGCCGAGAGCGACGCCGAACGCCGCAAGATCACCCTTGAGATGGGGAAACTTGACGAACGTCGCCACGCGGAGGTCTACAGGCGGAACAGGCCGAGTGCCTCGGGGCTTGACCCCGAGGCGGTTCACGGAACTCTTAATGACATTCAGTGACAAGTAGTGACAAGAATGCCGATCCACGTCGACGACCTCAAAAACGACGAACCGTTTCCGGTCAAGCCAGATACAAACGAATATGAGGCGCTCAGCTTCCTTGTCGCCCACCGTGAGTACGGCTTTACACCAAGCGAAATCGCAGACCACACCGACATCGACAGGGCGAGTGCATCGAAGACTATGGTACGACTCTTCGAGAAGGGACTTGTCGAGCGGTCAGAAGGTGCCTACTACGCCCCACCAGACCGTGTGGATACGCTCAAACAGCGGCTTGAATCACTCGATTCAGCCAGCCAGCTGTTTGCGTCAGTGCCCAACGGCGATGTCTATGCCGAGGAGGGGTGGGAAGACGAAGTTCCAAGCATCGATCCTGAACAGGAGACAGCTACTCCCGACGAAAGCGATTCCGCATCAACAGAAAACCAAGCGGCAGACCTCATCGAAGATCTCGAAACCGACCACCCAGAGGAATGATCGATGACCTACAAGCACGGACACGTTGTTTCCATTCCAGATCCGCACGAGCGGCGACCTTCTTGCCCTTGTCGTGATCATATCTGATGGCGATGCTCATGATCACGGGGAACTTTACA
>CAZFMU010000046.1:0-11531 GCA_964520165.1 uncultured Salinarchaeum sp.
GCATTTATTGGCCGCTTTTAGTATGTTGAGTGCTCGCTCGGTACGTGGTGGCAGCGGTATCACGTCGATGCCGACGACCGGACGTTTGCGGAGCTGATGGCGCCCATTCGACAGGGTGCGTCGCTCAGTGTTGATCTTCGCGAGCATCCGCGAACGGCCGCCGATCGGACGGGGCATCGTCCCCGCCGCTGTCGCGTTCATGTCGTTGACGCAGAGGAATCGGCCACCGATGGTTATCTCTTGTTCACCGACCGATCAAACGACCGATCGTCGGCCACCAACTGGATCGCGAGTGTGGTCAGTCACGACCTTCGCAACCCACTTGACGTTGCCGATGCTCGGCTCCAGGCGGCGCGCGAGACGGGGGACGACGAACACTTCGAGCATCTTGAGCAGGCGCACGATCGCATGGAGCGGATCATCGAGGACGTCCTGACGCTCGCTCGTGGTGATAGCGTCGTGACTACCTCAGAGTCAGTGGATCTTGAGGCGGTCGTTCGTGACGCCTGGGCGACGGTCGACACCGCTGAGGCGACGCTTTCGGTCGTGGATGACCTCCCGACGATCGAGGCCGACGCCGACCGTCTCCAGCGGCTCTTTGAGAACCTCTTTCGCAACAGTATCGAACACGGCTGTACGGATAACATCGACACCATCGCCATCCGTGTCGGGATGATCGACGACGGCTTTTATGTCGCTGACACCGGCCAGGGCATTCCGGCGGACCAGCGCGACAGTGTCTTCGAGCCCGGATACACCCGCACGGACGCCGGCACCGGGTTTGGCCTCACAATCGTTGATCGCATCGCCCGCGCTCACGGCTGGACCGCGTCACTTACCGACAATTCGGCCGGTGGTGCCCGCTTTGAGTTCAGCAACGTCACCTACTCGCTCTCATGACCCGCCGTCCTCATCCGGTATTGACATAAACGATGGACTCCACGAGTGCTGTTGCACCGATCGGTATCATTGAGACCGACACCGAGGGGGTTGTCACGGCTGTCAACGCCACAGCCGAGACCCTGCTTGCCGCCGACGCAACGGCCCTACAAGGCCGGGCACTCCCGCAGGCCTTTCCCGACGCGACGACTGACGCGCTGGCTGATGCACTAGCGGGCGAAGCGATCGACGAGACGGCCTTTCGTGAGTATTACCCGACGATCGACCGATGGCTCCGGGTCGAAATACGCCCGACGTCCGATGGAGCAGCGGTCTTTCTCCACTCGCGCGAGCGTCGTCACGAGCTTGAATCCCGGATTGACCGTCTTGAACGCCAGATCGATCGGATCGAAACGATCGACAATCTCATCGCCGACATTCTCCGACGGATCGTCGATGCGCCGGGATACGAGGCAGTCGCGACGACCATCTGTGAACGGCTTGCCGCGACCGACCGGTACGCGTTCGTCTGGGTCGGCGAACGGGTTGGAACAACCGATCGGCTGCGTGTCGTCGCGACCGATGGTACTGTTGACGAGCTCGCGGAGATCGTTACCGCGGAGTCCGATGAGATGGCACTGCCTGCTCATCGGGCGATGCGAACCAACGAATCTTGCACGGTCGACGGACTCGTTGCGGACGATACTATTCCCGAGTCGGTGCGCCTGGCTGCCTTCCGGGATGGACTCCAGTCATCGCTGGCGGTACCGATCTGTCACGACGAGATCACCTACGGCACGATCAGTGCCTACGTGACCGACGAGGCAGGCATCCAGTCGCGCGAACGTGCCGCCATTGAGACGCTGGGAATCGTTGCCGGGTTCGCTATCGTCTCTGGCCGTCAGGAGGAGCTCCTGTTCGCTGACACTGTGACAGAGCTCACCATTGAGGTCACGGACGACACCAGTCCGGGGGTCGCAGCGACCGATGACGCGCTTGACTCGCTTTCGCTTGCCGGCGTTGTTCCGGTTGAGGAGTCTGGTGTTGTTGGATATCTCCGTCCCTCAACGACCGCAGCGATAGCGAGCGACCGTCTTGAGACGCATCCGAAGACGGATCGCACGCGAATCGTCCGGAGCGAGGAAGAGCCGCTGATCGAGATTGGAATTGAGCAGGGAACCCCGCTCAGCGTCGTCACCGCCTGGGGTGCATCGGTCGAAGGTGCCACCTATCGTGATGGGACCGCCCGGCTGACGGTGACCGTATCCGCAACAGAGACCCCCCGGCAACTCCTTGAGGTGCTTGCGGACCGATTCGACACGGTTGATCTCGTGACCAAACAGCGTCGTTCCCGCGATCCGGCTCCGATGGCCGCCTTCCGGGACACGCTACGTGATGCACTCACTGACCGTCAGCGCCAGGTCCTCCGGACGGCGTATCTCAGCGAGTACTTCACTTCTCCTCGTGGGAGTACCGCCGAGGAGGTGGCTGAGACGCTCGGCATCACGGCGCCGACGCTGCTGTATCACCTTCGCAAGGCACAGCGAGCGCTCGCGGCGGCCTTTTTCGAGACCCACGCGGACACCGACACTCTAGATGGCTAGAGGCACGCTATTGGCTATCTCGAAACTCCTAGCAACGACATCTACCTGGCTTGCTTCGTTATCCCGAGGTACGCATGTCCCCGCGTACGCTCGATGCACGACCCGATCGCGTAAACGATCACACTCGCCCGTCGACGGCCGATTCGACGTCTTCGGCCGATGTCGAGGAGGTGCTTTCACTGCTGGCTGATGAACACGCCCAGGCGATCATCGAGACGATCAGCGACGAGGCGCTTCCGGCCCGTACGATTGCCACCGAACTCGACATCTCCCGGGCGACGGTCTACCGACGACTCAACCGCCTTGAGGAGGCTGGACTGGTCACGTCGGCGATGACTTATCGGTCCGACGGTCGTCACCGACAACGGTTCCGGGCGACCTTTGAGGAGGTCCGCCTTGCGGTCGACGGTGGTGAAATCGCCCTCGCGGAGCTGACCTAGTCGGTGTGTCACCGATCGGGAATCGGAACTCCGATTGTCGTCCCATCGTTGGCCCTGCCGGTGCTCGTCTCGTTGAGTCGCTTGGTCCCTCTACGCCTGTTAGACCCTGAGTCCAGTCGTTGGAGGTCGGGCTCCGAGGCCACCTCAAGCGGAACACGATCGTAGTCTGGCTCTCCAGACTCATTATCACTGATGGTACTCACGTACCGTCAGTTGGCGTGTTCGCCGTTGTCGACCCCCTTGCCGTCGGCATGGGTGACGGCGCTCTCAAGTGGAACGACCACCACTGATTGGAACTCCCCTCCCTGTGAGGGCAAGTCTCAATGAGGAGCGCACAAACCAGAGTATCGGCGACGGGAATCTTGCCTCCGTGGGAACGGCATACCACCGGAGGCATCCACGGTTTCACCCGTTCGTTGATATCAATACTCGAAGTTGATGTGGTCGTCCTCCCATTCACGCCGGGCCTCGATCTCGCGAGAGCCACGCTGAGTCAATGAGTAGGAGTTGGTCCGTTGGTCAATCTGGCCCTTCTCGACGAGGCCCTTTTCGACGAGCGTGTCGAGATTCGGATACAACCGACCGTGGTTGATTTCGGTGCCGTAGTACTCTTCGAGTTCGTCCTTGATTGCCAGTCCGTGCGGGCGATCCCCGCCAACGATGACGTATAGCAGATCTCGCTGGAATCCGGTCAGATCGTGCATACATCATCGATTTAAATTAGTGTGAGTATTAAGCTGTTGTTTGATAATTCATCGGAGTTCTTTGATTCCTGTCGTTCAGTAAACGGATGTCGAGTTTTGCCGCCGAATGGTCTGTAGTGCTCTATACTCATCAGCGTTGTATGGACGGCTATTATAAACGAATTTATCAGCTGTTCTATAGATATTGCCTGCATGCGACGACGCCAGTTCATTACCGGACTCGGGACCGTCGGCGCGCTGGGGGCGACCGACCTTGCGGCGGCACAGCCCGCGAACAGCACAACGACAACCGGCGGCGGCCAGATCAACAACGTCATTCTCGCGATTGGTGACGGCATGGGGTTTGACCCAATCGAGATTACCGCACACGTGCATGGAGATCTCGCTCTCCAGTCGATGACCCCCGTCGGATTGACGCGAACCTTTCCGCGCGACGGTTCGGTGACCGACTCCGCCGCCGCGGGGACTGCCTTGGCAACCGGGATGCAAGCGCACAACGGTCAGGTATCGGTACGCGGCCCGGCCGGTTCGGAGGATGTCACGCCGATCACCACGCTGCTTGAGGTGGCCAACCAGATCGGAAAGGCGACCGGTCTGGTTTCGACCACCCGGATCACCCACGCGACGCCGGCCGTGTTCGGCTCGCACATCTACGATCGTGATCTTGAACGCGACATCGCCGACCAGTATCTTGAGCAGGAGGTGGACGTGCTCCTCGGCGGGGGACGTCGTGAGTGGTCGCGTGACCAACTTGATCGGGCCTCTGCGGCGGGCTATGAGATTCTCTCCGACCGGTCAGATCTGATGGCCGCCAGCAGCGACCAACTACTCGGGCTCTTTGATCAGAGCCACGTGACGTACACGCTTGACCGTGATGACTCGATTCCGTCGCTGCTTGAGATGTCACAGACCGCGTTCGATCGTCTTGCCGGTGACGATGGCTGTTTCCTGCTGATTGAGGGCGGCCGGATCGATCACGCTGAACATGGTAACGATATCCAGACGACCGTTGCGGAGACCCGGGAGTTCGATGAGGTGGTCGCCTGGGGGCGTGAGGTCGTTGCTCGCCGCGACGACACCCTCCTGATCGTTACTTCGGATCACGAGACCGGCGGCCTGGCGACCGGAGACGACTACGGCGCCCCTCTCAAGACCGAGGCGATCCGCCAGGCAAACGGTTCAAACACCGCGATTGCGGCGGCAATCGAGCGTGGTGTGCCGATCCGCGAGGCCGTGTCTCGGTCCGTTGATGTCTCGCTGACCGACGCGGAGGTTGAGCGGATCGACGAGGCGCGCACCCGTGATTCGCCGTATGCACTCTCGAATACGATCGGGGAGGTCGTCTCCGACCACTTAGGGGTCACCTGGGCGTCGCACAACCACACCGGCCCAGCCCAGACCGTTCTTGCGGCCGGTCCGGGCGTTACGCCGGCGACCGAGTGGCGCCATCACACCGATCTCTCGGCGACGATGGCGGCGTTGGTCCTCTTTGGACAGATCCCCGATACGACCGACGTATCGCGGTCAAACTGGGAACAGCGGATCACCACGAGCGGTCCAAACGGCGTTCACGACGCCCAACTCGCGCTTCAGTACGTTGGCCCGGCCGACAGCGCCGTCCGGCGGGCGCTTGACGTGAACGACGACGGCTTCGTTGATTATGCTGATGTGCTTTCGATCGGTGGTACGGCCGTCACGTCCGCTAGTGAGCGCGCCGCTCGCCCGACGCGCCGACGCGTCAGCACTGACCAATACCACACCCTGTAGCTGGTGATTGCCGCCCGCTGGGCAAGCGGGGGTCTTTATACCCCTGCTCGTCGTACGCCTTGCCGTGTCAGATCAGCCGGGTGATATCTCGATCGGCGGGATTGCCTTCTTCGTGGTCTTGGTCAACGCCATCGGCGCCCTTCCCGCGGTGCTCACCGACTTCAGCACCTCATGGCTTGATACAACCGCCTGGTACTTTCCGCCGGCAATTGCCTTCCCGATCGCCTGGACGCTGCTGTTCAGCCTGATGGGTGTCGCGCTGTATCTGGTTGTCCGCCACGGATTCGACCGGTATGCGGTACGCCGAGCGGTCGGCGCCTTCGGCGTGCAGATGGCCCTCAACCTCGCGTGGACACCCCTCTTTTTTGGCCTCCAGCGCCCCGGAGCGGCCTTCATCGTCATTGTCGGCCTCTGGGTGGCCATCGGGGTGACCGTTCTCGCGTTTGCCGCAGTTGATCGGCGCGCGGCGCTGTTGTTGCTCCCGTATCTGGTCTGGGTGACCTACGCGGCCGTGTTGAACGCAATCATCGTCGTGTGACGTGACAGACAGGTTAATGTATTGGATGGGTAATACTAGTATATGCGCCGCCGCACCACAGCCGCTCTCGTCGCCGCTGGCGTTGTCCTCGCCGGATGGATCGGATGGGGCCTGTACACGACGCGGTCCTCAGAGTCGATTCCCTACGAGGTCGTCGACACGGTTGACGGCGTTGAACTCCGGCATTACCCGTCGCTGGTGACCGTCGAGACGACGGCTCCCGATCAGATCACGGCCTTTCGCCGGCTGTACCGGTACCTTACGGGCGAGAACGAGGGCGAACAGTCCATCGCGATGACATCCCCCGTCGCAACCGATGGTGGCACGACCGTTTCGATGACCGCTCCAGTCCAATCGGAGACGACCGAAGACGACACCGTCGAGATGGCGTTTTACCTTCCGACGGAGTATGACATTGAGACGGCGCCGATTCCAACCGATCCGGCGGTTGAACTCGCCACCCAACCCGCCCGAACGGTCGCGGCCAAGCGGTTTTCGTGGTACGCTCCTCGCTGGCGGGTCACCCGACAGGAGCGCACCTTGCGCAAAACGATCGGGTCGGCCGGCATCAACACCGAGGGGTCAGCCTCACTGCTGCGGTACGATGACCCTTGGACGCCGCCGTTCATGCGTCGAAACGAGGTCATCGTTGAGATCGACGCCTGAGCGCCTGAATAGAGGCGCTTTTGCGGTAGCGATTGCATCTTTCTTTGAGTGCATGCCCGAGCAAGTGTCTGACCCCCGGCCACGATGAGTTTCCTCAGCCGTCAGCGGATACTCGCGGCCGGACTCGTGGCGGTTGGCGGCGCCCTCGGCGCCACTCTGCGATATCTGACTGGGACCGTCGCGGGGGGTGCCCTCGCGACCACGCTTGTTGTCAACGCCCTCGGGAGCGTTGGACTGGGACTGTTGCTGTTTGCTGCGCGTACCGAGGACCTCCTTACCGCCCACTACCGGTATCTCTTCGGGACGGGGATGCTCGCCTCTTTTACAACATACAGCACGTTCGTTGCCGACGTTGCGTCGGTATCGGCTGTTGTGGCCATCGGATACGTGGTGGCGAGTTACGCAGCCGGCTTTGGTGGGATCGTTGTGAGTGCTGCTGCCGTGACGCATATCGCCCATCAATACAGGGGTGATGACCGCTGATGGGCCTCTCAGAGCTGCTGGTCGTCGGCGCTGGCGGGGCGTTTGGGGCTGTTGCACGGTATCTCGTCGGTCAGGCTCTTCCGAATCGGTCGGTCCCGTGGAGCACGCTGGTGGTCAACGTGACCGGAAGCTTTCTGCTCGGTCTCGTGACAGCGGTGGCGGCGAACGAGGCGCTCCAACTGACGCTCGCCGTCGGTGTCTGTGGGGCCTTCACCACCTACTCATCCTTTAGCTTCCAGACGGTCACACGCTGGCGCGAGGGTGATCGGCGCCTCGCTGTGGCGTACGCTTGCGGAACGCTTGTACTTTCATTAGCAGCCTACGCGCTGGCGTGGGAACTTGCTGTAGGATTGCACGGTTGGTAACGCGGCCTCAGGTTTTTCCCGTGACTCTGCTCTAGATCGGTGTAGGTATGGACATTGAGCAGTTCAGCACTGAGAACGCACCGACAGAAAGCGATGCTACGTTCCAACTCGAAAATTCCTACACGCTTGATGTAACCGTTGAGGACACGATTACCGCGAAGGTCGGATCGATGGTCGCCTATACGGGCGATCTTTCTTTCACCGGCCAGATGAGCGCAGAGGGTGGGCTCACCGGGCTGATCAAGGAGGCGACAACGGGCGAGGGAACCCCGGTAATGACCATCGAGGGGGAGGGCCACGCCTACCTGGCCGATCACGAGAAGAAAATCCAGATCCTTGAACTTGGATCGCAGGACTCAATCACGGTCAACGGTGAGGATGTTCTTGCCTTCGAGCCGAGTGTGGACTTCTCGATCAGCACCATCGATAGTCTCGCTGGGGCATTCGCTGGTGGGTTCACCAACGTGTATCTCGAAGGCCCAGGACAGGTCGCGATCACGACGCACGGCGATCCACTGGTGCTTGAACCGCCGGTGTCGACCGATCCCAGCGCGACTGTCGCCTGGAGCCAGACCACGCCGGATGTCGAGGTCAACCGCAACCTCTCGGATATGGTCGGCCAGGAATCCGGCGAACGGTACCAGATGTCGTTTGCGGGCCCTGATGGGTTCGTTGTCGTCCAGCCATACGAGGAGCTGTAGCCTGATCACCAGGTGAGGAGATAGAAGACGATCAGTCCAAGACTGGTGAACACACCGCCCAGTGCCGTCACGGATACCCATCCGACGTTGAGCGGCGCCCGGAAGCCTCGTTCTACGTCCGGTCGGTCGTAGCGTAGCCTGAGGAGAGCGAGGTTGACCAACACGAACACCACTAGCACCATGACGTTCGCGAGCCCGGCGACCGCCCCAATATCTCCTATAAGGATGAACGGTAAGGTAACGGCGCCGACAAGCCCGACGGCGTAATGTGGCGTCCGCCGATCCGGGTGGATCCGCGAGAAGCGGGCCGGAAAGACGTGATACTCCGATTTCGAGACGCCATAGAGTAGTCGCGAGGTCGAGATCTGAAGGATCAACACCGTGTTCATCGTCGAGAAGAGGGCGATTACCGCCAGTAGTGTCGCGCCGGCGGCTCCCCATCCGGCCTGGGCAACATCAGCGAGTGGCGAGGCAGACGCTCCGAGTGCCTGCCAGTCGACCAGCGAGACCGCTGACAGTCCGACAAGCACGTACAGCAGGGTTGTGATCCCAATCGAGAGGATGATCGCCCGTGGAATGGTGACGGCCGCTGCCTCGGTTTCTTCAGCGAGGTTGACGACCGATCCAAAGCCGATGTAGGCAAAGAAGATCAGAAAGGCGGCGTTGATGATTCCGATCGCCCCGTTTGGAGCGTGCATGGCCTGTCCGGGATCAAGCGCTGGCGCAGCAATCGCGATGATAATCACCAGACCGGCCACCTCGATCGCGGTAAACAGAATGTTGATCTTTGTTGAAAGGTCGATCCCCCAGAAATTCACGAGCGCAGCGGCAACGACGGTCGCGGTGGCGACCGGCACGAGGGGTACTGACACGAAGGTCGTCAGGTAACCGGCGAAGGCCAGTGCAACGGCCGCCGAGGAGATAACGCCCATCGACAGCCGACCGAGTGCCGCGATATCCGAGACGAGTTCACGATCGAACGCCTCGCGAACGTAGATATAGTCGCCCTCGGCCTTCGGAAAGATCGAGGCCAACTCGGCGTAGCTCAGCCCCGTCAACGTCGCGATAATCGCCGAGAGGCCAAAGGCGAGGACAATCGAGCCGCCCGTTACGCCGGTTGCCTCACCGAGAATCGCGTAAATCCCGGCGCCAAGAATCAGCCCGACACCGTAGACGACCGCCTCCAGCAGTCCGAGTTCGCGACGGAGCTCGACCATCGGCCGAATGGTGGGTTTTCCAACATAAAAGGCTGAAGGGCCCTGCTCGATTGCGGCTGAACTAAGTGGAGTTCTTCGAAGAAAGTGGGATGCTGTGTGAAGCGCGTGACCTCGTGATCCCTGATTCTGCGAACGGAGAGTTCCATCTGGCAGTGCTGACTGAAGGAGCGCTCGCTTACAGCGGTAACAAGGCGAAAGCCACCGGCTTCAGCCGTGGGAGGAGGTCACCCGCGCGTCGGAATGACCAGCACCGGGCGGCTCGTCCGCCCGAGCACCCGTCGGGTTGTGCTACCAAGTTGCTGTCCGACGAGGTTGGTCTGACCCTCCGAGGCCATCACGATCAGGTCGATATCGTTGTCCGTGGCGTACGTCTCGATCTCGCCGGCAGCCGTTCCCCGGACGAGTGCTGAACGGACAGTCGGTGCGTCAACGGTATCGGCGAGGCGCTCAAGCGCCTCCTCGCCGGTCGCCTCAAGCCGGGCGATGTAGTCCTCTGAGACGCCACCGGCGTTGAACACCCCAGCCTCGGCCTGAACGTCAACGACCGTCAGGAGATGTAACACCGCTTCCATCTGGGTGGCAAGCGCCTCGCCGTATGGGCCCGCCCGCTCCGCTATCTCGCTGCCGTCGGTCGTCAGGAGAATGTTGTCGTAGGTGCGCCCGGTCGCCTCGGTTACCTCACCGCCGGGAACCGTCAGCGCTGGAATCTCGATCCGCCGGAGCACGCGTTCGGTTACGCTCCCGAGAACGTGGCCCCCGAGTCCGGTTCGTCCCTGTCGGCCCATCACGACCAGGTCGATATCGTGATCCTCGATGAAGTCCGTGATGACGGCGCCGGCAGCACCTTCGGCGAGATGGGTCTTCCGTGTGGGTCCGTCGGCGATGTCGAGATCCTCGACGGCCTCTAGGATCGCCTCGCCGCGGGCGCGTTTTTTCGACTCGTAGCCCTCACCGATGAGCGTGCCCTCCTGCATGACATGCAGGATGTCGACCGTGGCGTCGTATTTCGCCGCGAGCTCAAGTCCAATTTTTGCGGCGCGCGTTGCTGGGTCGCTTCCGTCGACGGTGATGAGGATGCGTTCAAACATGGGTATCAGTCAGCACGGTTGTGGTCGGGTGATGGTGCGATGGCGCCGGCGATCACGTCACGTGCGCGGTTGAGGATGTCGATGGCGGCTTGTCGTCGCAGGACGAGGAGTCCAGTTCCGAGGACAAGATACACGCCAGTGAACAGATACAGCAACTGGACCTTCGTCAGTGCGATCATGAGAACATCCTGGATGATGAGGAACTCGATGCCAACCTGTGCGATGAACAATACGAGCAACACCACCGCTTCGCGAACGGAGATACGAAAGTCGACGATGAGTGTCAGCGCGAAGAACGACTGGGCGGCGGTGATCCAGATTTCGGCGGCCTGCTTCTGATCGAAGGGCAGGGCTCCATACTGGCCGAGTCCCAGCGAGTAGACCACTGCGAGTGTTCCGATCAGGAGCGTCCACTGATTGAGCTTTGAGGAGATCAACGCGTTGAAGCCAGCAGTCGAGCGGGCTTTAAGTACCAACAGCACGACGACGATGAGCTCGGGCGACTCAGAGGCCAGCGGGGCAATCCACTGGATCATAAAGAATGAGGGGATACCCAGTTGGGTCCCGAGCCCCTCAAGACCATGCGCGAACGGCTCGACAGCGGTGAAGATTATCACCCCCGAGTAGACGAACAACCCGAGTACGGCAAGCGCCCGGTAGGGTTGTCCGAACGACTGGAGATACGCTGGTACGCCGACCTGCTCGTCGCCGGTTTCGCGATCCCCCCGAAGAACGACGAGAATGTAGGCGACATAGATCGAGACGAGGACGATCGTATCAAGGAGGTCAATCCCACCGTTGATCGGGACGAGAAACGCCCAGAGTGTCGCTGCAGCCAGAAAAACGATCTCAAGCCCGATGGTCCGATCCAGTGTGATGGTATCAGCAAGTATCCCCGATCGGCGTGTGACCGCCGGGTCGGCAGCCGCCGTTCCTCGAAGGATCGTAAATAGCGCGATCCCGGCCCACCCAATCCCGATGAGGATCCGGTTGGCCCCAGTCATGTTGGCCACGGCGAGGTTGCCGGCCTCGACGCCCGCTGGCGTACCGGCGAACACCCCGGCGTTCCACGCGTACAG
>CAZFMU010000047.1:0-11415 GCA_964520165.1 uncultured Salinarchaeum sp.
GCGGGCAGCTACCCGTGGCGATGGCACCGTCGGCGAGGACGTGACCGAGGCGGTGCGAACGATCCCGGCGGTGCCCCAGCGCCTGCGCGGTGATTATCCGGCGTATCTGGCCGTCCGCGGAGAGATCTACATGCCCCGGGAGGCCTTCCAGGCGTACAACCGCGAGCGCGTTGAGGCCGGCAAGGACCCCTTTGCGAATCCCCGAAACGCCGCCGCCGGCACGCTCCGACAGCTCGATCCTGAGGTGGTCGCTGAACGACCTCTGTCGTGTTTCTTCTTCGAGGCGCTGGCAATCGGGAGTCCGGATACCTGGGTTGACGGAGCACTCGACACCCACAGTGCACTTCACGAGCACTTCCCGGAATGGGGGTTGCGGGTAGCTGACCGGGTGACCCGCGTTGAGGACATCGACGAGGCCATTGCGTACCGCGACGACCTGCTTGCGTCGCGTGAGGATCTCGCCTACGAGATCGACGGCGCAGTGATCAAGCTCGATGACCGTCAGGCCTGTGCGGAGCTTGGCGCGACAGCGCGGGCCTACCGGTGGGCCATCGCGTATAAGTTCCCCGCTCGGACCGAGGAGACGATCGTCCGCGACATCGTCGTCCAGGTGGGCCGGACCGGCCGGCTCACGCCCGTCGCGCTGCTCGATCCGGTCGACGTTGGCGGCGTGACCGTTTCGCGGGCAAGTCTTCACAACCCGGCTGAGATTGAGCGTCTCGGCGTCAATCTCGGCGACCGGGTGCGCATCGAGCGCGCTGGGGATGTCATCCCACAGGTCGCAGAGGTGCTCGAACGCAATGTCGATCCCGACGCGGGAACATTCCACTTTCCCGAACGCTGTCCGGCCTGTGGCAGCCCGGTTGAACGCGAAGGGCCGATGGCTTACTGTACCGGCGGCCTAGCCTGTCCCCGACAACTCGTGCGGGCGGTCGTGCACTTTGCCAGCCGCGATGGCCTTGAGATCGAGGGACTCGGCGAACAGCGCGTCGAGCAACTACATGACGCCGGGCTGATCGAAGCAGGGATAGCCGACCTCTACGAGATCGACCGGGCGGACCTCGAAGCACTAGCGGGGTGGGGAGAGCAAAGCGCCGATAACCTGCTGGCGGAACTCGAAGCATCGACGGCACCTCCGCTGCCGGAGTTCCTAGCAGCACTCGGTATTCCCGAAGTCGGACCAACGGTCGCCCGCGATCTAGCCGCGGCATTCGGCGACCTCGAATCGATCATGGATGCCGATGCTGCTGATCTTGAGGCGGTCGAGGGGATCGGCCCGGAGATTGCGGCGGAGGTGGCGGGCTTTTTCGCCACCGAGCGCAACCGTCAGGAGATCCGGCGGCTACGCGAGCACGGCGTTGATCCCGAGCCGTTCGAACAGGCCACCACAGACGCACTCGCGGGGCTGACGGTTGTCTTCACGGGCACACTCGAGAGATTCACCCGCCAGGAGGCCTCAGACGTGGTCGAACGAAACGGCGGAACAGTCACCTCAAGTGTGTCCGGTAACACCGACTACCTTGTCGTCGGTACGAATCCGGGAACGCGCAAGCGCGAGGACGCCGAAGCGAACGACGTGCCAACGCTGGATGAGGCGGCATTTCTTGAGTTGCTCGCAGAGCACGGCATTGACGTCTGAGGCGACAACAGCAATTCGCCAACCGTTATGCGGGGCCGACCCAACACAAGCACATGGGAGATTCGACGCTACGGGTCGGTGCACATGTCTCGATTGCCGACGGACTCGACGCAGCCGTCGACCAGCAGGCTGACTACGGGGGGACCTGCGGCCAGCTGTTTGTTGGCTCGCCGCGTACCTGGTCGGTGAGCACTCGCGAGCCGGAGGAAGTAACGGCATTCAAGCAGGCCACCGCCGAGGCGGACATCGGCCCCTGGATCATCCACGGAACCTACCTCATCAACTTCGCGACGCCGAAGGACGATCTCGCCGCAAAGTCACTCGACACGGTCCAGGCCGAACTCGATGCTGCCGCGGAGCTCGGAATCGACTACTACACGTTCCACCCGGGGTCACACACCGGTGCGGGCGTCGACGCCGGTATCGACAACGTCGGCACGCGTCTACGCGAGCTTGATGTGCCCGATAGCGTTACTGTCCTCTTAGAGAACACCGCGGGTGGAGGAACCTCGCTGGGAGCATCGATGGCGGAACTCGGGCGAATGCTTGATGTGGCGGAGCTGCCCTCGGAGACGCTTGGGGTCTGTCTTGACACCTGTCACCTCTACGCGGCGGGCTATGATTTCACCACCGAGGCCGGGATGGCGGAGCTGCGTGATGAGATCGACGCGGAAATCGGCCGCGAGCGCGTCAAGTATCTCCACCTGAATGACTCAAAGCACCCGCGTGGATCACACAAAGACGAACACGCTCACATCGGCCTCGGCAAAATCGGTGATGCGGGCTTCGAACAGCTGCTGGCTGATAAGTGGCTCCGATCCCTGCCGATGGCTCTTGAGACGCCCGTCGAAGACGGCAAGGACTACGCCTGGAATATCAAGCGGATCCGCGAGCTCGCCGACGACTGAGCTAAAAGAGGTGTTCGTCGACGACACGGGCGGGCCCGCCAACACGCCACTGGCGGGTCTCGACACCGCAGGCGGCGACGGCCTCCTCAACCTGGTCGGCGTAGGCATCGGGCGTGTTGATGTATACGGTCGCCCCAGTGTCGACTGAGAAGTACGCCGGCACGCCCTCAGCGCGCAGGTCACGCACGGCCTCGAAGATTTCCAGGGTGGCAGGCTTCCAGTAGACCCACCCCTCAGGACCGGTCATGGTCGTTGCCGCCAGCGAGAGCGAGTCGTGCTCGGCAAGCTCAAACGTCGTCTCAAAGTCGTTTTGCCGGAGGGCCTCCCGGCAGGCCAGGATCTGTTCTTCGACGTATACCCGCCGGGCGTCAAACATGTGACTCGCCGCCGCCTCGGCGTGGGCATCGTCGGTCTCCTTGTAGGCAGGCACGAGTCCAACGACAATCGTCAGATCGTCACCGAGATCGGTATCGATGCGTTCTGATCGGCAGTCCGCGTCGCTCAGGCCGGCCCGGAGATGCGAGAACCCACCGGTGACCGCCCGAGCCGCCGAAGCCGACCCACGACGGGCGATCGTCGAGAGTTCCGGCAACGAGAGGTCAAGTCCGGCAGCGGCCGCCAGTGCTGTCGCCGCAGCGGCAAAGCCCGAGGATGACGAGCCGAGACCGACGTTTGTCGGGAAGGTGTTTTCACTTTCAAGGCGAACGGCAGCCTCCGCATCGATGTCAGCGCGTTCGCGCACCGCGTCAACAACCCGATCAAGGCGCGCCGTATCGGTGACAACCTCGCCGTCGATCACGTAGTGATTCGCATCGCGGTCGGACTCAAAAACCGCCGTGGTGGTCGTCCGACTGGGTGCCGTACACACGCTGATGCTGTCGTGGTAGGGCAACCGCTGTTCGTCATCACGCATCCCGTGGTACTTGACAAGCCCCTGAATGGGGTGTGCGACCGCCGTCGCCTTACTGACCATACTCCAAGGCCGGCCAACCGGTTGCTTAAGCCTAGCGGTGCCCGACGAAGGGGCCCACAGTTTATCAGGTCGCTAGTTGTACGCCGGGTTATGCCGACAGCCGACGATAGACACCATAGCCATGGATATGTTGAGGCGGCTCTGACCGCCGACGATGTCGAATTCGACGCCAGCGATGCTGCCTTGTTGCGCGCCATCGAGGACACCGGGTCGGTCGCCGCAGCGGCGGCGGCACTCGAACGTTCGCGAGCCCGGGCCCTCCGGCGGATCGAGACGCTTGAGGCGGCATTTGGCGGGCTGGTTGAGCGCCAGCGCGGCGGCAGCGGCGGGGGCGGCAGTCGTCTCACCGACGCAGCCACGCGGCTGCTTGACCGGTACGACCGACTCGTCGTCGCACTCGATGCGACCGCGCAGGTGCCCGAGACGGTCCTCACCGGGACGGTCACCGCGACGGACGGCGAGCTCGCAACGGTGAGGACACCGATCGGGACACTCCGGGGGCTACAGGACGCCACGACGACCGGCGAACGGGTACAGGTGCGCATCGGCGCTGACGCCGTGACCCTCCACGAACCGACGACCGCCCCGGAACCGGATGCAACCAGCGCGCGCAACCGTGTACAGTGCCAGGTTGTTTCCAGCACGGCCGGCGAGACGATCTACACGGTGGCCCTTGAGGCAGAGACGGCCGAGGATAGCCCTACGCTTACGGCATTGATTACTCCGGAGAGTATTCGTCGACTCGATCTTACGGAGGGCGACACGGTAATCGCCACCTGGAAGGCAACGGCCACGCGCGTACTTTCGGCCCACGACACAGCGGAGTGATCGAACCGTTGATCAGACGGTGCCGCCAGCTATTGATATGAGCACGCCCGTGGAGGATCGTGCCGAGTGGGCCCGGGTTGTTGTCGATCGACTCGAAGCGGAGTACCCCGATAGCACGATCTCGTTGCATTTCTCAGACCGACTGGAGCTGTTGATTGCGGTGATGCTCTCTGCGCAGTGTACCGACGAGCGGGTCAACGCCGTGACGGCCGACCTCTTCGAGAAGTACGACGATCCGGCGGACTACCTTGCCGTTTCCCAGGAGGAACTCGCCAGCGATATCGACTCAATCACCTACTACAACAACAAAGCTGGATATATCCAGGGCAGTTGTGAGCGAATTATCGAGGAGCACGATGGCAACGTGCCAGACACGATGGACGAGCTTACTGAGCTCCCAGGCGTAGGGCGCAAGACCGCGAACGTCGTGCTCCAGCATGGGCACGATGTCGTCGAGGGGATCGTCGTCGACACGCACGTCAAGCGGATCACCCGTCGCCTCGGGCTGACCGACCAGACCACGCCGGAGGCGATCGAGCGCGATCTCATGGCACTGCTTCCCGAAGAGGACTGGCAGGCCTTCACTCACCTAATGATCGATCACGGTCGGGCGGTCTGTACGGCCCGGTCACCGACATGTGAGAACTGCGTGCTGGCCGATCGGTGTCCATCCTCCCGACTCGACGCCGAAGTCGATCTGGCCAGTGGCGACCCCTGGGAGAGTTAAGTGAGACAGACGGATCAGGGGATGAGCACCGAGACCGTGTGGTCAGCCCGCACGGTGATTGTATCGCCGTTGTGCGCGCTGGCAATTTCGTCGCCGTCAGCCTCGACGGCAATCGGTACGGCATCACGACGAATCCGACACGTCACCGTTTCGGGGGGTAGGATCCACTGGTCGGGATCAACTTCGAAGGGGGCCAGCGGGATGACCGCCAGGCCGGTGCCAGGGGCCAGCGTTGGACTGCCGGCCGCACGGGCATAGCCGTGACTTCCCGCTGGGGTGGCGATCACGACGCCATCGGCCCGCACCTGTGCGCGACGGCGGGCGTCAACGGTCGGATCACCCTGGCGAACGGTCTCATCGGTCGCCACACGACCAATCTCGAACTCGGAGATCCGGGCCGGCTCGTCGGTGACCATCGTCACCTCGCGGGCGACGTGCGAGACCGTCTCGCCAACGGTCACCTCAAGAATCAGCCGGGACTGCTGTGGTGGGCGGTCCGCTGCTGGGCGAGCAAGGAGATCTGAAAGCGTTGATTCGAGGTCTTCGGTAGCGACCGATGGGATTCCTGGCGGAAGATCAACCGCAAGAACCGGTAGTCTCGACGGGACGGTCGTAAGTGCGGCATCACTCGCGGCGATCGCCATCGCAAGGTCATTCGGCAATTGGTCGCCAGGACCGCAGACTACGTCAGTGGGTGCCGCCTCGGCAGCCGCACGAACCGCGTCGGGGACAGGCGCGGTGGGTGATTCGACGATCCCGACCGTCCGTTGACTCACGGCCGGCCGGTAGTACACCCCGGGATAAATGCTTCAGGGTCTCCGCAGAGTATCGCCGGGCGATCGGGCAGTTTTGCCCTCACCGGTCGAACGGCCAGGTGCCGATATACTGCATTCCGGCGGCGGCGTTCTGTGCCTCAAGTTCCGTTGCGATCGCTGCTGTCTCGCGTTGTGGAAGGGTGAGATCCGCGCTGGCGATGCGGGCCGCCAGCTCCGTCACGAACAGGGACTGTTCTTGGAGATTCCGCCGGTCGAGTTTGTCGAACGTGTCGGCATGGGTGTGGCCCCACCCCCGACCGTCATCGTCGTGATCGCCGAGGATCATCGCCCCGGGAACGCCACGGCGGACATACGGCCAGTGGTCACTGTGGGGATTGTGCTTGGGCGTGACCGTCACCGGGTGGCCGAGCGCCTCGCCAGCAGCACGGGCGGCCGACGCGAGCGCATCCGAGCCGTGAGCATAAACTGTGAGATCACGGGCCCCGACAACGGCATCGCTGTTCAATACGGCCCGCACCGGGTCCTCACGCTGGATGGCGTCGTATGTCGAGCCGAGGAGTCCGACTTCCTCGGCCCCGAAGACCACGCACTCGACGCCATAATCGAGCTCATCAAGTCGATGAGCAAGGCCACGGGCGACCTCAAGAACGGCCGCCGTGCCACTCGCGTTGTCGATGGCCCCCTCAGCGATGTCGTGGGCGTCGTGGTGGGCGGTGATGAGCACGCGTTCGTCGGTCTCCGGGCCGAGTCGGGCGTGGACGTTCGTGCTCTCGGCGTCCTCAATGGTGGCATCGACGCGGAGGGTAGTCTCGGCGCCGGCGTGACGCCGGGCGAGTCGGGTCCCGACCTCAGCACTGACCCCGACAGCCGGAACCGGTCCGATCGGTGTGTCGGAGCCGCCGACCGATCCGGTCGGCGGGAGCTGTCCATCGACGTGGTTACGATAGATGAAGCCTATAGCGCCGGCGTCGACGGCCCGGAAGTACTTCTCGCGGCGGTGGATATACCGGTCGTGATGGGAGGGCACATCGCTCCGGACCATAGCAATGCCCCCATCAAGATCGGCCGCCTCGAAATCCGTCGGGCGACCGTAGCCGACATCGACCAGCGGACCGTGGGCGGTGGTCGCCGGCGAGCGGGGTAACGCGATGCACGCGTGGTCGGCCCCGTCGACGGTAAGCACGCTTGATTCACGCTCCCAGCCGGTCAGCGTGAACGACTCTGTCCAGACATCTGTTGCGTCGATCTGTCCGAGCGCCTCAGCAACAAGACGTGCGCCAGCGGCCTCGCCGTCGGTACCGGCCATCCGCGAGCCGACATCGACCAACCGTTCGAGCAGCGACCAGCCGGGATCACTTCGATAGGTGGCGCCAATCCAGGCGTCGTCCATGTAATTTCGTCGACTGGAAGGCGCTTAAGTATTTGTAGCTCCACGAGCGACGATGGCTCAAGTTTTTTGCACGGCCTCGTTAGACTCGAAGTATGCGGGAGACACTTGCGGAGTGGCGACCGGCGGTCGACGCGGCGATCGAGGAGGTGCTCCCCCGCGAAATCGACGAGGCCTACCTGCGCGAGTTCTTTGGGGCTCCAACGTATGAGTACGATGTCGAGAGTCTCCAGCGAGCCCTTGCGGATCCGATCTGGGAGCTTCTTGATCGCGGTGGCAAGCGCTGGCGGGCGGTGTTGTTTCTTGTGTTCGTCGATGCCTTCGGTGAGAACCCCGAGGAGTACCTACACTACGCGACGATTCCAGAGATTCTCCACAACGGAACGATCATCGTCGACGACGTTGAAGATGAGGCAACCAAACGCCGCGGCGAGCCCGCGTTGCACCGGCGTTACGGCAGCGACATCGCGTTAAATGCCGGTAACGCGATGTACTTCATTCCACTAAAGCTCGTGACTCACGGTCCGGGGGATCTTGACACGGAGACACGGATGCGAGCCTACGAGATGCTCATGCATGAACTCAACCGGACCCACCTCGGCCAAGGGATGGACATCTGCTGGCATAATGACCCGACGGTCGAGGTCTCCGAGGCGGAGTATCTCGAAATGTGTGCCTGCAAGACGGGATGTCTCGGTCGGATTGTCGCCCGTCTCGCGGCGATCGTAACCAATCAGCCGCCGGCCGTTGAGGAGACGGTTGCCAGATATGCCGAGAAGGTCTCAATCGCCTTCCAGATCGGCGATGACATCCTCGATATCGAGCACTCGATCGGCGAGGCCGGCGAGTTCGGCAAGGAGTTCGGCAACGATGTCCGAGAAGGGAAGACCACGCTCATGGTCATCCAGGCGCTCAGGACGGCCCCCGAAGCGCGGGCCGAGCGGTTGCGCGAAATCCTCGCCGCCGAGGAGAACGACGACACGGAGATTCACGAGGCAATCGACATCATACAGTCCTCCGGCGCGATCGGGTACGCCCGCGAAAGCGCACTTGAGTTGGCGGCTGAGGCGCGTGCGCATCTCGACGAGCTTGACCTCCGCGATGGTCCGGAGGCCGAGCTCCGACAATTCACTGAGTTCGTCATTGAGCGGGACGTATGAGCGAGTGCGGTCGATGCGGACGATCGCCGGCTGTCCAAACACTGTTAGGCTATTCCATCGTACTATCAGAACATGGCCTGGCGTCCGTCCCGAGGAATTGACCGGGGGGTGTCAACTGTCCTCGGGTACGTCCTCATCGCGGGATTCGTTGCGCTTGGAACGACGAGCCTGGTGCTCGTCGGGATGGCGGTCGTTGAGGACACTAGTGACCGGATCGGGCTGACACAGGCCGAAGACGCCCTTGAGCGGTTCGCCGCCGACGTCGACGGGCTGACCACCGGCGAGACCACGGCGGGGTTCCGGTTCCAGGGCGGGGACGAGATACGGGTGATTGAGGATGGCCAGCTCCGGATCGTCCACGACCAGGGGGACACCGAGACAGAAGTGATCGACACGTCGTTGAACGCGCTGGTCTACCGGATTGGCGACACCCGGCTAGTATACCAGTCGGGCGGGATCTGGCGGGTCGATGACACAGGCGAGCCGCTCCTATTGCGACCACCGTCGATCGAGTACCGCGCGACTGACGAGGGGACGATGCTCGTGGATGCGATCAGACTCAAATCGGACTATGCGGCGGATGTTCCGGTGGCGGGAACGGCGCTTCGAGTCAATCAATCACAGGCGTATCCAACCACCGATCAGTCGAACCCCCTAGAGAATGGCACGGTACGCGCGACAATCGAGAGTCAGTTCTGCCCGGCGTGGGCAGCATACTTCGAGCAGCGGACCGCCGGGGCGGTTGTCGAGGGATGTGATGAGGGGACAACAAACCAACTGACAGTCCAGTTTTCGGTGCCATTCGTGTTCACCGGCGCCGATAAAGCGGTCATCGAGGATCCTACGGCGACGCCGGTAACATGGCTCGTTGAGGCGAAGCATGATGCCTGCGGAGAAATGGGGGATGATGTCTCCGGAGAGGAACTGACCGAATCACGACTATATTGCACTGAGCGCATCACAGGGAAGATAACGGCGAACACGACCGCCGCTGGTGGTGATATCGAGATCTATGTGGACGATACAATCGATATCAAAAACTCTGATATCACTGTCACCGGCGCACACAACCTGACGCTGTATGTCAACGGTTCGGTGACCTCGAATGGTAATGCCGTGATCGGCAACCAGTCGGATCCCACGCAGACCCGGCTGTTCTTTTCGGCTAACGCGACGATGGATAAAGACAGCGGGAATACGGGGACTCCTGACATCTACGGACTGCTGTACGGTCCCGAATCGAGTGTCTATCTTGGTGGCGACACCTACGTCGAAGGGGCGATCGTGGCGGCGAACGTGACCGAGCAGGGGAGTCCAAACGTCGTCCACGACGAGGACTTCGAGGACCTCCGGATCGTTGAGGCCGGCGCCGGTCCGCCGTTTTACTATCTCAACGTCGACCGGACGGATGTCGACTTGCGTGACCGGTAATGGGCGCGTTCGCGTCAGCACCTCACAGTCGATAAGTCGGGCCGTCGTCGGTGTCCTGGACCTCGATGTCGAGGGCCTCTAAACTGTCGCGCAGGGCATCGGCCCGCTCGTAGTTGCCGGCAGCGCGTTCGTCCTCTCGGAGTTCAAGCACCAGTTCAACAAGGTCCTCAACCAGATGGACCTCACTCTCGATATCGGTCCCGAAGGACAGTCCGAGGACCTCTCCGCCGTAGGTTTCGTAGACACCGATGGCGTCACGAAGCCCCACGTAGTCGTATCGGTCACTATCATCGATGTGAGCGAACACCGCGTTTGTGAGTTCATCAAGCGCCGCCAGCGCTCGACGGGTGTTGAAGTCGTCATTCATGGCGGCCGAAACCGCCTCGGTCGTCTCGGCCACCGCCGCTCGGAGGGCCTCATCAGTGACCTTCGGAGAGGCGGCAGGACTATCAGCCGCCTCGCGCGCCTGCTCAACGCCACGGGCCAGGCGATCGTATCGCTCGGTGGCCTCCTTGAGTGCAGCCTCGGAGTAGGTTTGCTTGTCGGTGTAGGTCGTCGAGAGCAAGAACGTGCGGACAACGTCCGGACCAAACTCATCAAGGGCAGTCTCGGCAGTAAAGAAGTTCTTGAGACTCGAAGACATCTTCTCGCCCTCAGTCTCCAGTAGACCGATGTGCAGCCAGTAGTTGGCAAAGCCCCTGTCCGTAGCGGCCTCGGCCTGGGCGATCTCGTTTTCGTTGTGTGGGAAGACGAGATCCTCACCGGCCACGTGGATATCGAAGGGAGCGCCGAGATAGGTCGTCGACATAGCCGAGCACTCGATGTGCCAGCCCGGCCGACCCTCGCCCCACGGCGAGTCCCAGGTCATGGCGTGGGTGCAGGCTTCCTCAGCCGGGGCGGCCTCTGGATGACGGTGTTCGGCGATATCCTCGGGGTCGACGCCACCGGCTTTCCAGAGAGCGAAATCCGCCGGATGACGCTTTTCAGCGCGCTCGTCGGCCGGGCCCTGAGCCTGCATGTCATCAAGCGCCTGGTTCGAGAGCGTGCCATAGTCCTCGAAGGCGGTGACATCGAAGTACACCGAGCCATTCGACACATACGCGTAATCGCGCTCGACGAGCGTCTCGATCATCTCGATAATCTCATCGATGTGGTCGGTGACGCGAGGATAGACGCTCGCACGCTTGAGCCGCAGTCGTCGCATCACATCAAGGAACTCCTGGATATAGTGCTCGGCGACGGCCGCCTCGTCGGGGCCGTCCTCACCGACTCGGGCGACAATCTTCTCGTTGACATCAGTGAAATTCTCGACGTGTTGGACCGTGTAGCCCGTGTGTTCAAGCCACCGGTGGATTACGTCAGTGTGCACCCAGGTCCGCGCGTGCCCTAAGTGCGCGGGATCGGACGTGGTAAGCCCACACAGGTAGAGCCGAACGGTATCGTCCGCTGGCTCGAAGGGCTCTACCTCGCCCGTCAGAGTGTTCGTCACGCGGAGTGACATTGCTGATAGTTACTCAGCGGAGTCTGCTTGAACCCGTCGGTCCGATGACGACTCAACTGATCGATTCAACCGCACGCAGCGCGGT
>CAZFMU010000048.1:0-4384 GCA_964520165.1 uncultured Salinarchaeum sp.
ACCGGTCGTTCGGTGAGTCATCTTCTCGCCGCCGACCAGCAGCGTACACTCGCTTGCACCACTTGCGACGGACTGCCAGGCCGCATACAGTCCCGCACCCCCACTGGCGGAGGTCTGATCGACCCGCTGGGTGTACGCCGGCATCGCGTTCAGGTCGTGTACAAGCGCGTTGGCGATACCGGTCTGCCCCTCGAACTCCCCACTGGCCATGTTGGCGACGTAGACGTGATCGGGGGCATCCGGATCAATCCCCGCGTCCGCGAGGCCAGCCTCAGCTGCCTCGACGAGCAGTTCACGGATCCAACCGTCGCGGTCGCCGAACTCGGTCATCGCGGCGCCGATAATCGCGACATCCTCCATGCCCGTAGCTCACCGAACGACCCCGTATAGGGTTTTCGCAGTCGTCGATATGCAGCCGTCCCCCGACTCTGTGACTCGCCGGCAACGACCGGCGTATAACACTGCGATCGGGAGGGAGCGGCCGAATCGACAGGACCCCCCATCGTGCCGCTCCCAGAGCAGGCGCACACCGTGGTCGGCGTGAGTAGGATTAAGGGATCGGCCGGTGAACTGTGGGTATGCAGCAAGCGTGGATTCCGCTTGAGTGCCCGACCTGTGGTGAGCAATGGGAAGAGCGACCGAGCACGCTGCCGGCCCCCGGCGAGGACTATGCCTGTGAGTACTGCGACGCAACGGGGCCGGTTTCGGAGTTTGTCCAGACCAAGGAGAGTCTGAAGATGCTCAAGCAGTTCCACCAGTAACGCCCGAGAGGGTATCGGACTCAACAACGAACACCCACAGACGTATTGAGGAAATCACGCATGAGCGCACTCACACTCAAGAGCCCGGCCTTCGACGACGGCGCCACGATTCCGCGCGAGTACGGCTACACAAACCGGAACGTGAATCCACCGCTCACCGTTTCGGGCGTTCCCGAAGCGGCGGCCGGTCTCGCGTTGATCGTTGACGACCCGGACGCAAAGGCCCCGGCCGGCAAGATTTGGGACCACTGGGTCGTCTGGGACATCGACCCTACAACGACAGCCATCCCCGAAGACTGGGCGGCAACCGATGCACGCGAGGGACACAATGACTATGGCGAGCGCGGCTACGGCGGTCCGAATCCGCCGGACCGCGAACACACCTACCGATTTACTCTCTACGCACTCGAGACGACCATCGGTCGCGGCCCACAGACGGCCGAGGACCTGCGAGATGCCATGGAGGGTCACATTCTCGCCTCGGCAGCGTTGACCGGCACCTTCGCCCCCTGACCTTCAGGCCCGGGTGACCCGCCTCGGTGACAGCGTTGGGAGCTCGGCGAGTGACTCGATCCGATAGGTCGGCGCGACAGTCGTCATGTCGATCGATGGCGCTTCGGGGCGGGTCAACAGGACCGAGTCAATCCCGGCGGCGTGAGCGGCCTCAACGTCGGTTGTTCGGTCGCCGACATACAGCGCCGTCTCGACGCCAAGGGCATCTAAGATCTCATCAAGATAGGTGCTGTCGGGCTTGCGCCGCCGAAATCCAGCGATTGAGGGGTCGCGGCCACGGCCAACCTCGAACATCCCAGGCATGACCGTATCGAGCACGTACTGGATCGTCGCGTGGCGGTTGTTCGATACCACCGCGAGCGGCACATCAAGACCAAACAGCACGTTAGTATCGGCATACGGCTCACGAAGCCCCTGGGCGAGCCACCGGTGTTCACGGGCCGAAGCACACCGCTCGCGCAGTTGCCAGAACCGCTCGGGATCGATCCCAGAATCGCGACAGGCAGCCTCAAGAAGCGGCCCATATGAGCGCTGTTCAAGTCGAGCCAGCTGCTCGGGCAGCGGATCGGCCCCAAGGCGCCGGATGGTATCGTTGGCCGCCCGCTCGTAGATGATCGAGGCGGTAGAGCGTCCTTCGAGCAGGACGCCATCCATGTCGAAGAGCACCGCGTCGTAGGCACTCGCGAGGTCACTCATGGAATGCACCCCCGTGGTGGCCTCCAGTAATGTCGAGGGCGATCAGGCTCGCCGGGTACCGCCGCCTGAGCCAGTCCGCTGGGGACCAGTGCGGTTTACACGTTTGTGGGGTCATAGCTCGAATGTCGCGTTGACGGCGGAAAGCGGTTGCTAGTAGTGATACATACGCCCTGGGAGCACTATATGTCACGACAACCGTGCCCCTCAGGTGGCGTCTCATTCCTGCGGGAGAACACTCACTGTCGGATCAATGTCGCGTTCGGTCTCGATCCAAGAGGCGCTCCCTGAGAGAACGACCAGTTCGTCCGTGACGTCTTCCATGGTATCGCTGAGGTTACTGAAAAGACTCGCAAATTCGCGGTATACCAGCGGACGGTCAACCGCCGGATCGGCGAAGGCCTCAGCAATGATCTGATCTCGGAGTTCGTCACAGGCGCCCTCGGCCGTTCGGACGGTCTGTACCTCCTCGACGATCGATCCGGAGTCGGCCGAACCGCACAGCAGACCGACGAACTCGATGACCGCCGTCTCAAGGGCTTCCATCGCCGTCATTGTCCACTCCGCGAGGTCATTGAACGATTCGAGATATGCCATCGATAGCGCCGGGGCGATTGTTCGGAACTCGGTGGCGATCCGCTCAGTGCGGCCGGCGATGGTGTCGAGACGCCGGTAGATGGTGACGATCCGCTGAGCATTGCGATGGATCCGGAGATGTTGGAGGTCCAACTCGTCTGTGGTGGTAACGAGCGCGCTGAGCTCGCGGCCAAGCCGGTCGCACTCGCTTTCGAGGCGGTCGATACGGTCGACGGTCGTGTCGATCGGCCGCCCAGCCTCGTACCGGCCGAGAAGATCCTCAAGGAGCGAGACACACCCACTGATCCAGTTGAGGTAGGTCTCGGTGCCTCGGTGTAACCGCGTCGCCAACTCCGCAGGGGTGTGGTTCGACATCAGCATAACATGATTCTTCTGTAACATAAAAGGAGTTGCTATGAGCCACATAGACGACTGGGGAGCACTCGTGTGTGATCTATACGCACCACGAGGGGGCCCGAAGATCAATCAGCGAGCCGAGTGAGATACCATCGCGGAGGGCCAAGGAAATTAACCGACCGGGAACGTAGCCCAGTCAATGACCCGCGTCCGTCGGATCGTGCTTGATGTCCTGAAGCCACATGACCCGTCACTGCTTGAGTTTGCCACGCACGTAACGGAGGCCAGAAGCGTTGACGCAGCGACGGCATCGTTGATCGAGCTCGACCAGGAGGTGCAAAACGTCACAGTCACCGTCGAAGGAGAGGCCCTTGCGTACGACGCCATCAAGGCAGCAATTGAGGATCTTGGCGGAACCGTGCACTCGATTGATCACGTTGCCTGTGGGGAGTACGTCGTCGATGATCAGCAACCCAACCAGGATCTATAGGATCGCATGTCCTCGATCCGTCGACGCGTCAAGGCGCTTCTCGCGGACGAGGAGACGGTTGCGATCGCCCGTCGGTACTTTGTCTCGAACGGATTCGACGGGACGCTGACAAGCGTTGGGATCGTCGTCGGTGCCGTGTTGTCGGGGGTTTCCGACGGATTGACCGTCATCAAAATTGGCCTCGGGGCGGCTATCGGACTTGGAACATCGGCCGTCTGGAGCGTCTGGGAAATCGAACGGGCCGAGACAAGCGCCAAGATCAAACGTCTTGAGCGGGCGATGCTGACCGATCTCGACGACACGCGGATCAAACGGGCACAACAGGGGGCGCGGGTCGTGCACGCAACCGCAAGCGGTCTTGGCCCGCTTATCGGCGTGACCGTTCCACTTGTTCCCTTCGCATTCGAAGGATCTGTCCTATCGATGGCAGAGGCCGGGGTAGTCGGTGTCGTATCTGGGATGGCCGTCCTCGCGGCGTTCGGCGCGTACATGGCGTCGATTGCGGAACAGCGGTGGTACGTGTCCGCGGTTCGGATGGCACTCGCGGGACTCGTTGTTGCACTCATTAATCTCCTCTTTGGCCGGTGATAGACGATCAAGCGGGCACGTCGTCCGTCTGCGGGCTGGTAGAACGCGTTGTCTGGCGCCTGCTCGCCCAGCCAATAAGGACCAGCAGAGGCGTACCGATGAGCACCACCACACCCAACAGTCCCCAGTCAGCTGTAGTGAGCGGCACGGTCCCAAAGTACGATCGCAGCGGCGTGTACAGGACGGTCAGCTGGAGGCACAGCGAGACACCGACTGCACCGGCAAGCCACGGATTCGAGACCGTCGGCGTCGCTGTGGTCCAGCGGACGACATACAGCTTGACGAACTCGAAGACGACGAAGCCCGTGAAGACCATCGTCATCACATACGGTGTGACCGACGGCGCTCCATCGAGCAGATGAAACATCAACCCAAGCATCAAAACGGTCGTCACCAGTCCAGCCCC
>CAZFMU010000048.1:4484-11366 GCA_964520165.1 uncultured Salinarchaeum sp.
CGAGCAGATGAAACATCAACCCAAGCATCAAAACGGTCGTCACCAGTCCAGCCCCGCCGATAAACGTCCGCATCGACCGGTCGATGATGCCGGTAACCCGTTCTCGAGGGCGGCGGTCCATTACCTCACCGGCAGGGTCCGTTCCGAGGGCAAGAGCCGGAAGGCCGTCGGTCAGGAGATTAATCCAGAGGAGTTGCACAGCCGGAAGAACGAGGTAACCGAACAGTGATGCGACAACCACAACGAGGACCTCTGCAAGGTTGGCACTGAGCAGATACGCGACGAACTTCCAGATGTTGTCGAAGATCGCCCGCCCTCGTCTGATCGCGTTGCGAATCGTCGCGTAGTTGTCGTCCAAGAGGACGATATCACTCGCCTGCTTGGCGACGTCGGTCCCACGGACACCCATGGCGATACCAACGTCCGCGTTCTTCAGTGCGGGGGCATCGTTCACGCCATCACCGGTCATCGCCACGGTATGACCGTTCGCACGGAGCGCCTGTAGGATCCGCACCTTGTGTGTGGGTTCTGCCCGAGCATACACGTCAATCTCCTCAACCCGCTCACGGAGCGTGGCGTCATCAAGCGCATCGATGTCCTGTCCACACAGCACGTCCGAACTGACACCAACCTGCGCGGCGACTGCTCGCCCTGTGATCGGGTTGTCGCCAGTGATGACTTTCACGTCGATACCGGCGCGCTGTGTCTCCGCGATCGCCGCTGCAACCTCTGCACGCGGCGGATCAAGGAGCCCCTGTAGTCCGACGAACACGAGGTCTTCCTCCGGATCGCCCTCATCCGTGCGCGGCTTGTACGCGAAGGCAAGTACCCGGAGAGCGTCTTCGGCGAACGCAGCCACCTGTTCACGTACGCGGGATCGCGCCTCATCATTAAGCGGAACCGGCCCGTCTGGTGCGAGGATACGCGTCGACCGGGTAAGGAGTTCATCCGGCGCACCCTTCACATAGATAACCTCGTCGTGGATGGTCGTCATGCGCTTGCGTTCAGAGGAGAATGGGCGTTCGTCCCGTCGTGGTCGCCGGTCGCGAAGCGTATCGATATCGTGCTGACGCGAAGCGGCAGCAAGAAGGGCCCGCTCGGTTGGATCACCGCTATCGACGGTCGCGTCGTTACACAGTGCGCCGATTTCCAATAGGCGATCGATCCGCTCATCCGAAGGATCTTCCCCGAGAGTAAACGTGTGGTTATCAACCCAGCCGCGCTGGACACGCATCTCGCCCTCGGTGAGCGTGCCAGTCTTGTCGGTACAGACGACATCAACCGCCCCAAGCGCCTCAACGGCGGGGAGGGTGCGTACGAGGGCGTTTTCTCCGGCCATCCGACGGACCCCCAGTGCTAGCGTCAGCGTGACCACCGCCGGGAGTCCCTCTGGCACCGCGGCGACAGCCAGCGAGATGGCCGTCAGGCCGGACTGAAGGAGTCCTCGGCCTCCAAGCAACAACAGCGGAACGGTAATCGCCGAGAGAAGTCCGACACCGAGACCGATCCGTTGGCCGAGTCGGTCGAGATCGCGCTGAAGCGGGGTCCGTGGATCCTCGGCCCCTGCTAACGCGGCAGCAATGGTGCCGACCTCGGTCTCCATGCCGGTCGCCACGACAACCGCCTCACCGTGTCCGCGGCTCACGTTTGTTCCCTTGTACACCATGTTGGTGCGTTCGGCCAGCGGGGTGTCCGCGCTCAGCCGGTCAGTGCGCTTCTCAACGGGAACGCTCTCACCGGTGAGCGCCGCCTCATCAACCTCCAGGTTCTGCTCGTTGATGAGTCGGGCGTCGGCCGGGACAATGTCCCCCTGACGGAGCACGACAACATCGCCGGGCACGAGATCGGTCGCATCGATGTCCTGTTCGGCTCCGTCTCGTCTGACCGTCACACCCGGAGCAGCCATCTCCCGGAGGGCCTCAAGACTCCGCTCGGCGCGATACTCCTGAATGAATCCGAAGATGCCGTTCGCCAGCAGGATTCCACCGATGAGAACGGCATCAACGACGTGTCCGACCAGTACAGAAAGGACAGCGGCGATCAGCAGGATCCAGATGAGAGCACTCGAGAACTGTGCGAGGAAAATCCGCAGTGGTCGACGCCCCCGATCACGCGTGAGCTCGTTCGGTCCGACGGTCTCACGGCGTTCGTGAGCCGTATTGGTGTCAAGTCCCGCTGTTGTTGTATCGAGTGCGTCACAGACGTCCGCGGGGGAGCGGGTATGCCAGTCCATGACAGCACCATTACGGGCAGTCGTCACATTGCCCAAGTACTGTCTGCCGTCGGCCGGTCATACCGACAGCAATGGGCTGGGTCTTCTTATATCCGCGTTCGGACATTATTCGACGCCCAAAGAGATAGGTGTGCCGACGGTAATCTCTGGCTATGAGTCCCACCAAGTGGGCGGGCGTCAACCGACAAAACAGACAAGTACCAGGCTGTCACGAGGGTGATGTCGGCCGGCGGGAACAGCACACGTGTGGTGTCGGAGCGTAGGATGCTTAATCTCAGTACCCTGTTCGCCCCTGAGCGTGTTGCCGTTATCGGTGCGACGGACCGACCGGACTCGGTCGGACGGGCGCTGATGGAGAACCTCTCGTCCTTTGAGGGCGATGTTATTCCGGTACATCCGGATCGTGAGACGGTGCTTGGACGGCCGGCATATCCCTCGATCGGTGCTGTTCCGGACGCGGCGACGATCGATGTGGCCGTCGTTGCGGTCCCAGCAGCGAGTGCGGCGACCGTAACGGCGGAGGTGGGCGACGCTGGGATTTCGAATGTCGTTGTCGTGTCGGCGGGGTTCAGCGAAGCCGGAACGGACGGGGATCAGCGTGAGCGCGACTTGATCGCCGTTGCTGAGGAGTACGACCTGACGCTTGTCGGTCCGAACTGTGTGGGGATCATCAGTACCCGAACGGGGCTCAACGCGACGTTCGTTGAGGGCACCCCAATAGAGGGATCGATCTCGCTCGTGAGCGAATCAGGAGCCGTCATTGCGGCGGTCCTTGGATGGGCGTCACAGCACGGTATCGGATTTCGGGATATCGTCTCGCTTGGCAATGAGGCCGTCCTTGATGAGACCGATCTGATCGAAGCCTGGGGCGACGACCCGGAGACCGACGTAATTCTCGCGTATCTTGAGGACATTGACGACGGACGGCGGTTCATCGAGACCGCCCGAGCGGTAACGGCCGAGACACCGATCGTTGCGCTCAAGTCCGGTCGAACACCGGCTGGGGCCGAGGCGGCGGCTTCACACACGGGATCGATCGCCGGGAGCGAAGAGGCCTATCAGGCCGGATTCAACCAAGCCGGCGTCATCCGAGCGACCACCATCCAGGAGCTCTTCGACGCCGGTCGGGTGCTCGCTGGGGCGCCACAACTTAAGCGAGACGACATCGCGGTGGTCACAAACGGTGGGGGACCGGGAGTGTTGGCCACCGACGCCATCGGTGATTCCCGTCTGCAGATCGCGACCTTCAGCGAGGCGCTCGAAGAGCATCTTGAGACAATTGTCCCGCCGGCCGCCGATGTCGATAATCCACTCGACATCATCGGTGACGCCGACATCGATCGGTTCCGCCGGAGTCTTGATGCCGTGCTTGGAGCCGAAGAGGTCGGCGGGGTGATTGTGGTGTCGGTACCGACGGCAGTCTTCGAGTTTGAGGCCCTCGCGGAAGTGATCAGTACGCTCCAGCAACGCCATGAGACACCGGTCGTGACGTGTCTAATGGGTGGTGACGAGGCGGATCGGGCAGCCGCGCACCTCACGACAGCGGGTATTCCGAACTACTTCGATCCGAGTCGAGCGGTACGGAGTCTTGAGGCGTTGGCAACACACCGGACGGTTAGCACGCGGAGATACGCGTCGCCAACCCGGTTCGATGTCGAGCAAGAACGCGCACGACGGATTCTCCAGCGGGCAACCGAAGGAGGAGAACGACACCTCAGTGTCGAGGCGATGGACCTACTCGACGCCTACGGCATCCCGACCCCAGACGGCGGACTCGCCGAGCGTGCAACGGAGGCCGAAGCAATCGCCCGTGAACTCGGTGGGCCGGTGGTGATGAAGATCGTTAGTCCGGATATTCTTCACAAGTCCGATATCGGTGGCGTTGAGGTCGGGGTGGCTCCGGATGCCGTTTCCGGGACCTACCAACAGCTCGTCGACCGAGCGATGAATCACGATCCTGACGCGACGGTCCTCGGAGTACAGGTTGAGGAGCAGATCGCCCCCGAGGACGCCACCGAGACCCTGGTCGGAGCCCGGCATGATCCACAGTTTGGCCCGCTAGTGACCTTCGGGTTGGGCGGGATTTTTGTGCAAGTATTCGAGGACACGGCATTTCGGGTCGCACCACTTAGTGAGCGTGAGGCTCGGGCGATGACCGCCGAAATCCAGGCGGCACCGATGCTTCGTGGCGCGCGTGGACGAGCACCGGCCGATATCGACGCGGTCGTCGAGACGCTTCAGCGGGTCTCACAGCTGGTCACCGACTTCCCGGCAATCAGAGAACTGGACATCAATCCGCTTGTCGTGGCGCCAGAGGGGGTATATGCGGTCGATTTGCGGGCAAGCGTCGACAGCGACAAGTTGTGAACCGCCGGGATAATCAAAAATGCGGACCGACGCGGTATCGTCGCGTTCTCAGAGCCCGGTTTCTTCAACCGGATCGAAGGACTCGAAGTGGACGATCTCGTCGACAGGACGGCGGGCCTTCCGCTCGTTGTCGATGTCGGGTGTATCATCAGCGGGATATCCCATCGTGATGAGCATGACCGGCTCGTAGCCCTCCGGGATGTCGAAGGTCTGCATAAGGGCGCCAGCGTCGAAGCCCTCCATCGGGCAGGTGGCAACCCCCTCATCCCAGGCGGCATACATGAGGGTCATGGCGGCCAGCGCGGTCGAGCGGGTGGTCCACACACGGCGTTCGGACTCGTCCATGGCGGCCATCCCGTCAACATTTTCGAGGAGTTGGTCACGGACCTCGGCGTTCGGGATGTAGTCCTTCTCAAGCCAGTCATCAAAGACGGGTTTGGCGTGTGCGGCCGGATCGGTATTACCAAGGACGACGACGGCCGCAGCCGCCTCGGTGACGTGCGCCTGGTCGTAGGCGACCTCTCGGAGTGCCTCCTTTGTCTCGGCGTCCTGGAGGACGAGGAACTCCCAGGGTTGGAGGTTATACCCCGACGGCGACAGCCGGACTGGCTCGAAGATCGACTCGATGGTGTCCTCGGACAGCGGCTCGTCGGTATAGTCGTGGACTGACCGCCGGGTCTCAACGAGCGTATTAAAGTCGGTCATGCGGCCGACCCCCCGAGTGATGGTCGGTCACGGTCCCATGCGGAGTCGACGGCATTTTCGTGCATGTATCCACAGATAGAGAGCACACCTACAAAAGACCCTGGGACGGAGTCACTGTCGTCCGGTCCTCGTGGTATTACAAGCGATCGCGTCGGACCGATGAACCCGTACGATCAAAACGGCGCCGACGGGGTGTCCGAGGACTCTCCGCTAGGACCGGACCATTCCTGCGTTTCAAGCTCGAAGAACCGGTCACGTGTCTGAGCGTCCATCACGACGAACTCAACCTTGGCGTCAACCCCGAGTGACGCGACTCCCTCGGACACCCGCTGTGCGAGCATGGATTTGATGGCCTCGGGAATGGTGGGCATCGGAATCGCCACATCAACGGCTGCGGTCTCACCATCGACGGTAACGTCATCGATCATCCCCAACTCAACGAGTGACGCGTCGATCTCGGGATGGGTCACCTCATCAAGCGCCTCCTCAACGGTATCGGATGTCACCTGATCGCTCATGCACGACCCTACACGGCTCGATACAAAGGACGCGTCGAACCCGGCCGTACGCCGTGGTTAGCAAAACACTCATTTGTATTAATAACGAAGCCCCCAGTATCATGGTGGCCGATACGTTCGACCTGGACGCTGCGTGGCTTCAAGAAGTGATGCCAGAGGGACTGCCCGTCGGTGAAACGACGGTTGTCTCTGGACCAGGTGGTTCCGGCAAGCCGCTGCTCGGCCTGTCAATCGTCAGCGACTGGCTGGCAGCCGGCGGCTCGGTGGTTGTCGTGTTGACCAACTCGGGACGGACCTTCGTTGACGAGACGATGGCCGAGCTTTATGACATCGATCCGCGCGAGGCGGATGTCGATATCGCGTGGGTCGACTTCGACCCCGAGCAGGAACCATCGGTCGACGCCATTGAGCAGGTCGGTTCACATCGGTGGCGGGCGAACGTGCTTGATCCGGCGGTCTGGCAGACGAGTATCGACCGAGCGGCCGAATCCCTCCCTGGGGATGGCCCCGGAACCCTCGTCTTTGGCGTGGCGTTGAACCTGCTGTTGTTCTCCCCGACCTACCAGGACGACATCCGTGAGGCACTCGTCGACACCGCAGCAGGACAGACCGACCGGACCGTGTTGCTCACGGTCAGCACCTCGGCGTTCGCCGACCAGATCGGCACTGTCGAAGACGCCGCCGATACCGTGTTGATGGCGGCGATGGAGGACGAGCACCTCCAGTTACGTGGGGTCCGTAGTGACAGCGTGTCGGTGGCGACCGACCCAGTGGATGTCCCCTTTACGCCGGAGGAACTCGGACGCGTCAAGGAGATTGCCGAGGCCAACCGCGACAAACTCATTCCAACGATCAAGGGTATTTGAGACTCGATAGCCAAGTGTGAGAAGTGCCTCCAGAACGCACCGATTGACACCATAGAACACAATCGAAGGAGCGACCAAACAGCCCTCACCCACGACGACACACACATCAATATGACCGCCTCCATACTGCTCCTCGTAACCGATGGCGTACACCCCAATGGGGTCATCTACCCGGCTGAACGCCTGCGCGAGG
>CAZFMU010000049.1:0-11161 GCA_964520165.1 uncultured Salinarchaeum sp.
CTTCCGGTCCTCGGAACGGCCATCGTCCAGGCCGGTACCGTGCCCACGGCGGCCGTCGTCGCCGCCGTCCCGGCGTTTTTGCTGACGTTCAACCTGCTGTTGCTCAATGAGTTTCCGGATGTCGCTCCCGACCGATTCGGCAACCGGAAGAATCTCCTCCATCGGTTTGGACGCGTCTGGGGCGGCCGACTCTACGCCCTTGCGTCGGCGCTCGTTCCGATGAGCATCCTTACTGGTATCCTCCTCGGTGTCGTTCCGATCACGGCGATACTCGCTTTGCTCGCGTCGGTCGCCGCAGTCCGTCCGGTCGCCTGGACGCTCCGCTCCCCGCAAGCACAGCCGCCAGAATCCGTTCTCCGCGACAATGTCGTGTTTATTCTCGCTACTAACGGGCTTCTTGCCGTCGGACTTGCGCTCCCGTCAGTCGGCCTCTTCTGAGAGAATACGCTTACCTTTCTCGACAGGAAGGCCCATCACATGGCCGGTGCAGCGGACAACTACGCCGCAGAGACTCCGGAGATAACCACTTTCGAGGCAACCGTTACGTCGGTCGATGGACGGTCCGTTACTCTTGAGCAGACGTACTTTTACGCGGAGGGGGGCGGCCAGCCCGCCGACCGCGGAACCATCGACGGAATCGCCGTTGCGGATGTCCAGTCCCGAGACGACCGGACCGTCCACACCCTCGCCGAGCCCCCGACGTTTGCCCCCGGCGAGACCGTGACAGGGCGCATCGACGCAGACTTCCGGACGTACTGTCAGCGGGCGCATACGGCGAGTCACATCGTCTATGGGGCCGGACGCCGCCTCTTCGAGACACCGGAGTACGGCGGCTTCGATATTGCCTCCGATCGCGTTCGGATCGACTTTGCAACCGAGCGGGATGCGAGCGATGTCGATCCGCTGACCGTCCAGGAGATGGTCAACCAGGTTGTCTGGGAGGACCGTGCTGTCGAGTGGTACGAACGTGAGACGACTGACGCAAGGGCGGATGATTCGATCGTATTCAATCTTGAGGACGACGAGCTTGGCGAGACCGTCCGGATCGTCGATATCGATGGCTGGGACGTCTCGGCCTGTGGCGGCACACACGTCTATTCGACCGGTGAGATCGGCTATATCAACGTACTCGGCGCGTCGAACCCGGGGGCAGGGCTTGTGCGTATCGAGTACGCGGTCGGGCCGGCGGCAATCGAGGCTCAACTTGACGCCTCACGAGCCGCCCGGACGGCCGCCGAGCGTCTCGACACGGATGTCGCCGGCCTTCCCGGGCGTGTTGCGGATGTTACCGCTGAAGTTGAGACACAGCGCGAACGTGCGACCACGCTCGCCAACTGGGGTCTTGAGGCGCGACTTGACGCGCTGGCCGCAAACGCCGAAGACTGGGCTGTCGGCACGGTGACAACGGTCGATGCCAACACAGTCAGCGAGTTCCTCCGTGACCGTGATTCCCTCCCGGCCCCGGTCGTCGCTTTCGTCGGTGCCCAGAATCGACCCTTCCTCGTCGTCGGCACGCCGCCGGGGAACGAACATGACGCAAACGGCATTGTCCAGACGGTCACCGACGAATTCGGTGGCGGCGGTGGGGGCCAACCGACGCTCGCCCAGGGTGGCGGCATTGACGCAGAACCCACTGCGGTCGTCGAGTACCTCCGTGATCTGGCCAGTTGACCACCCCCAACGGTTTTGCTTCGGCTGTCCGATCAATCGGTATGAAACGCGTTGAGGATCCCGTGGTGTTGGTAGCGGCCGGTACGGCCGTCGGCTATGGGCTCATGCTTGCGGTGCTCGCACTACTGGTGTTTCTCCTTCCGTACCTGCTCGTGTCGGCATGAAACCAACAAGAGTCCCGGTCAGCGTCACTCGCCAAGGTCGGAATCCGGTGCGTGCTGACCGGTCTTCGTATCACAGTGGAGACAGCCGTGGAGCGTCCCGTCGACGGCGAAGACCCGCCAGTAGCGCTCTGAGACGGTCTGTCCACATCGGTCGCACTGGAACATTGAATCGTGATATTGTGTTGGTGTTGCAGACACACAAGCGTTTCGGGGGCTAGAAGTCCTCAAGCGTCGTTTGTCCGGCTTTGAGCGCGCGTGTCTCGTATCCTTCCGCACGCGTCAGGTGAGACGCGAAGGCCTCGGTCGCGCCATGGGTCGTATAGACGCGCTCTGGATCGACCGCCCGGACGATCTCGACAAGCTCGTTGAAATCGGCGTGATCCGAGAGCACGAACCCCTCATCGAGCCCTCGCCGATACACAAACGCATCGTCAACAGCCCACCCGGAGAAGCCGGCGGTAACGGCGTCATAACGGTCGACTAAGGCCTCGATCCACGCCAATCGCGTGGTCTGCATCGGCAATACGAGAACGTCGCCGGGGGCGAGGTCGATGTCCGCGTCGTAACGCTGGCCAGGGAGAGAGACATCAACGTGGGCTTCGATCGTCGCCGAGAGCTCAGCGATCGCGTCGGTCACGTACACCTGACGCGATGTCTCGGCGAGAATCGCCTGGAGCTTCTGTGCCCGGCCGAGCGCGTACCCAAAGGCCACGACGACCTCGTCGCTCGTCTCAGCGAACCAGTCGGTGATTTCGCCGATGAGCTCGTCGGTCGGCGGAAAGGTGTACTCCGGGTGACCGTACGTGGTCTCGATGATTAATACGTCCGCATCCGGTGGGTCAAAGCCCTCTAGATACAGCCGATCGCGCGGCGAGCAGTCGCCGGTATAGAGGTACCGCCGGCCGGTCTCTGGATCGGTGAGACGGGCGGCTCGCGATCCGGCGATATGCCCGGCTGGAACGAGTTCAATCGCCGGATGGGCAACCGCCTCGGCAGTGTGATCCTGGCGCACGTCGGCAAGAGCGGCCGTTAGCTCCGAGGCGATGATCTGTCTGGCGTTCTCAACGAGATGATCGCCGTGGGCGTGGCTCACAACCGTGTGAGCCGCATCTGCGGTGCCGTCGCAGGCGATAGTCGTGCCGTTCGCGAACGTGATTTCGATGCCGTCGGAGCGGCGAACGCCCTGTGTCACAGATGTACCACCTCGGGGGTTAGGTTAACGCTCACGGCATCTGTGCGCGATCAGCTAGTGTCGAAATCGTGTCGGCTGACCGCAGGTCATCAATCGAGCAATACCACGCGCCGCGAACGCCTGTGGTGTCGTTGTCGACCGGCGTCTCAAGCGGGACGAGTGCCCCGAGGTTAAAGACAACAACCACGGACGTGTTTGAGAATGGATCAATAGTCGCCTCCCAGTCCGCCTCGTCCATCGGCCCTGCCTCACCGCGAGTCTGCTCAACCCGGTCGGTTACCGGCGCGTAGTGGGTGATCGCCGAGACTGGTGCGGTTCGATAAAACGCCATGTAGTCCATGGTGGCACGCGTGCGATCGTATGACCGTGGAGAGGGGTATATACCGTCACGACACCGAGCGAACGTATCCGGCTGGGTCGCAACGACACAGACGCGAGCCTCGCCCGGGGCGGTGTCTGCCGGGGCGTCCGCGGCGAAGCGATCGAGATCCATGTCCGTTATCACGACTGCTCGTCATAAAGCCGTTCGACACGCGCGAGGGTATCTGCGTCCGCCGGATCAAGGTCGTAACGGATCTGCTTGAACCGTGGGAACCGTAACGCGTATCCTGAGTCGTAGGTGTCAGACTCCTGTAGTTCCTCGTACTCAACCTCAAGAACGACCTCCGGTCGCAACTGGGCCTCACGGCCGTCGACCGACTCGATTAGTGGTTCGACTAGCTCGGTGAACTCTTTGAGTTCGTCATCGGTGAAGCCAGTGTGGAGACGGCCGACTTCGAGCAGCGTGCCGTCCTCACGTCGACAGGCGAGATACGGCCGGCCCAGGTACTCGCTTTTGCGGCCCTCGCTCCACTTGGCCCGAGTGACGACCAGATCGAGCGGCTCCATCGTCGGTTTGATCTTTCGCTGGTAGCCGACGCGCGACCCCGGCTGGTAGGTTGCATCGAGATTCTTGGCCATCAGTCCCTCATGTCCTGCCGCAAGAATCTCCTCGTAGAATGACCGCGCGACTGTCGGATCCTTTGTCTGTCGATGGGCTGCCCGGCCGATCACCTCTGTCTCCTCGATAAGCGTCTCAAGCGTGGCGACCCGCTCGTCAAGCGGCCGATCGACGTAGGACTCCCCATCGTAGTACAGCAGATCGAACGCATAGACCCGAACGGGCACCTCCTCGACAAGCGCCCGAATGTCGTGTTTGCGCTTGATGCGGCGTGAAAGTTCTTGGAACGGGACAGGACGCTCCGTCGTCGGGTCGATCCCGACCACCTCGGCCTCAATGATAAACGAGTCGCCCTCAACGGAGGTTTCGACGGCCTCGATCACGTCCGGAAACTGTTTGGTCACCTCCTCTAGCCGTCGAGTGAACATCCGGAGGTCTCCATCGTGGCGGTGGAGTTTAGCGCGGATGCCGTCGTACTTCGCCTCGAAAAGCACAGGCGTGTCCGTCCCCTCGGGCTGGAGATCCGCGATGGCGTCTGTGATGCTCTCGGCCTTCCGGGCGAGCATAGGCTTGATTGGTCGGAAGACCTCGACGTCAAGCGCCGCAAGTCCATCACGGCCGTCTATTCTGGCTCGTTCGGCGACGATCGCAAAGTCATTCGTCACCTCATACGCGCGATCAACGGCCTCGATTGCCGCCTCCGATCCGTCGAGAAAGGCCTCGGCGATGGCATCCCGGACGATCCCCTCACCGACCCCCAGCCGCATCGCGCCGACGACGGTCCGGATCACATACCGGGCCTCCGCTGGATCGGCATTCGAGACCAGTCCCGCGATCGCCTCAACCTGCCGGGACTGACTCCCGGCCCCGTCGTACTCGGCAACCGATCTGAGCGTCTCGTATACCTCTCGGACTGTCAGCGGTGTTGAGACCAGCGTCTGCTGGGTCCGATCGGCAACGGCGACAGCGGCGGCATCGCCGAGATCGCCCTCTTCACGCCAGCGGTCCGTGAGCGCGTCCTCATCGATCCCGGTCGCCCGAACGATCGCCTCTTGGGCAAGGGCGGTTGAGACTCCTAGGTCGTTAGATTCCCACGGCGCGAAGATCCGCCCGCGGACGAGTTTCACCACGACCGACACCAGCTCCGGATCGATTGTCGAGAGACACTCCGCGAGGATCCGTCGCTTCTCGAGTGTCGAGGCCGTCGCGCCGAGATCGTCGTAGACCGCGACGAGACCACTGTACTCCATTGCCAGTAGCTACGTCCCCGGGGTGGGAAAGTTCACTGCTCTCCAACCACAATCCCCAATACCCGCCGTGGCGAATACGTGATGTCGTGAGTACTCACCACGATGATGCGTCGGTATCTCGATCGATTCCCTGGCGCTCCGGGACGTTGTATATCATCTTTGCCAGTTCATTGATGGGGGTCATGGGGGTCTCAATGCTCAGCCCCGTGCTGCCAGAACTCCGGAGTGTCTTCGGCGTGTCCGACGCGCAGGTTGGACTCGTGTTAACGGCCTATACGTTGCCGGGAATCGTCCTCACGCCGCTGGTTGGGCTAGCCGCCGACCGGGTTGGCCGACGACAGGTGCTCGTCCCGTTGTTGTTCACCTTCGGGATCGCTGGCGGGGCAATTGGACTGGTGAACTCCTTTGCCATGGTCCTTGGACTGCGGTTCCTCCAGGGTGTCGGCGCCGCCGGATTGGTCACCCTGGCGGTGACGATTATCGGCGACATCTACAGTGGGGGCCGGCGCGATGCCGTCATGGGAATCAACGGCAGTATTCTTGGTGTCGGGGCCGCCTTTTATCCGCTGCTCGGGGGCGCCTTGGCGGCCATCCGATGGAATGTCCCGTTTCTCTTCTTCGGGATTGGCATCCTTGTCGGCATTCTTGCCCTCTTTGTCCTGCCAGCGGGCGTTGAACACACCCCGACCAGCGCACGAGAGTACTTCATGCGGATGGGAGCGGTAGCCAAGCTTCCTCGGGCGCTTGCGATCTTCGTAGCGATCTTTACGGCGTTTTTCATCTTTTATGGCGCCGTATTGACCGTACTGCCGCTGCTGTTGAGTGATACCTTTGGGCTGTCGACCAGTCAGATTGGCCCGGTACTGGCGATGGTATCGATCGCCAGCGCGGCGGTCTCATCGCAGTACCGACGCATCTCCAAGCACCGAAAGGCCGCCGAGTTGGTGGCACTGGGCTTTGTCGCCTACGGGCTGAGTCTCCTGTTCGTCTGGCTATCGCCGTCGGTGCCGTGGGTCGCCGTGTCGCTGTTGTTTTTTGGGGTTGGCTTTGGGATCGTGATGCCCTCAATCGATACGGCCGTTGTAACGCTCGTCTCAGACGACCTTCGTGCCGGGATGATGGGCATGCGGACCAGTCTTCTCCGACTCGGCCAGACCCTCGGGCCGGTTGGCTTTACCGCTGCTGGCCAGCGGCTGTTCGTCTCAACAACCCAGGGGTATCGCACCCTCCTGCTGGGGGCGGGCCTACTCGCCATCATTGGCGGTGGATTTGCCTATCTCGGATTGCGCCTCGGATCCGGCCAGTGAATCGCCGGACGGTCGCCCGGAACCCCAACCTTCCCGTGTGGCTTTTGCAGTCGGACGCCCGACGTGATCCCAATGAGTGGTGTCGGACTGTGGCCACACGGACTCGTGGTCGGACTGTTGCTCGCAACGACAGCGCTGTTCACCGGACTGTCGCTGGTGAACGTCCGGTACGGAACCCGGCAGATTCGGGCGCGATCCGACTGGCTCGCCGAGACGCTTGATGTTGAGGATCCCGAGGAGGTAATCGACTACGAGCGGACGACGACGGGGCTATCATTGCTCGAATCGTGGACGCTCCTCGGGGCGTTGCTCGTCGCGCTACTGACCGGCGCCCTGGGGACGCTCGCTGAGATCCTCGCAGGTACGGGGCTGCCGATGGCGCTTCAGGCCATTGGCTTTATTGGTGTGATCATGGTGGGCTACCGGCTGCTCGACGCGCCGTTCGATCTGTTCTCGACGTTCGTCGTCGACGAGCTCTTTGGGTTCAACGAGACCTCCCCGGGGCTGTGGCTCCGTGACTTTCTGTTGCAGACGGCAATCGCGGCCGTGCTCGTCGGGGCGATTTTCGGTGTCCTGAGCGCCCTCGTCGCGCGTCTCCCGACGGCTTACTGGGCAACCGGTGGCTGGGCACTGGTCACCGGTGTCGGCCTCCTCATGCAGGTGATCTATCCACGCGTGATCGCCCCGCTGTTTAACGACTTCGAGCCGATTGAGGATGGCGACCTCCGTGCTGGGATCGAGGACCTCTTTGACCGCGTCGGCTTCGAAACCGAAGGGATCTACCGGATGGACGCCAGTCGACGCTCCTCGCGGTTGAATGCCTACTTTGTCGGCTTCGGCCGCGCCAAGCGCGTGGTCCTGTTCGATACGCTGCTTGATCGACTCGACCGTGAGGCTGTTCTCAGCGTCCTCGCCCACGAACTGGCCCACTGGACCCGGGGACACATCTGGAAGCGCCTTGGGGCGAGTGCGCTCCAGACAGGTGTCGCCTTCGCGGTGCTGGGCGTGCTTGTCGGCGGGTCGACGATCGCGAGCCCCTTTGGCTTTCCCGCCGGATCGGTCTACGGTGAACTATTCGTCGCCGCTCTTGTGGTCTATCCGCTCCTTGAGGTGAGTGCGCCGCTGGTCAACCGCGTGTCGCTGGCCCACGAGCGGGAGGCCGACCGGTTTGCGGTCGAGGCCATGGACGATGCCGCGCCGATGGTCCGGGCACTCGGAACACTCGCCCGTGAGAATCTCGCCAACCCGTTCCCGCACCCGTGGTACGCCGCCTTCACGCATACCCATCCGCCAATTCCCGAACGGATCCGCGAGATCGAGCGCTACGACGCAACCGTCTCCGAAGCGTAACCGACTCCACACGACTTCGCTCATTGCGGGAGGGACCACGGATAAAGCGGCGTTCTATCGAGACCGCGAAAGGCACCGCCTTTCGGTGGCATTGAGGTGGGACTCGCCGTCAGTTGTCGCCGGTGGCCCCTGAAACATATACTGGATGACGCGTTAGTCGGCGTCAGTCATATGAATTGTTTCCCCATGTCGGCTTTCTCTCCGGCTCGAAACTGCTGAGCAGGAGCCTACTGTTCGGCCGTCGGTCGTGAACACCGCAGACACAGCGTTGCGTTGCCGACCCAGTTGACGTCCGTTGATCCACAGTGTGGACAGGCGTGGTGGGTTGTATCGTACTCCGTCGACCCGCGCGGGGCGGCGAGGACGCCCGTTTCGAGGACTCGCTCTACGGCCGCCGGAAAGTGCTGGCGCTTGTACTGCGGTCGTGCGGCAAGAAACGCCCCCGGGTTTCCGGGATCGCTTCCATGGAGGTCCTCCCAAGTCACGGCGATTTCGCCGTTCGCCGGTCCGCGAGCGGTCTGCTTGATGGCCGCTGCGGCCGCCTCAAAGAGCGGGGTGGTCGCCCAGCGCTGTGGCTGTTCAAGTTCGTTCCCAACTTCCTGGTAGGCCTCTATCGCCTTGTCATAAGCCTCAGTAGCCCCGTCAAGCCCACCGGCGACCCGGAGGTCGCCGACGAACTCGGTGAAACAGGCCTGCTGGACCGCACGGGGTGTCTGCGAAGCGAGATCGCGCGCGACGCTCACGCCCTCGACGCTCCGGCGGGTCGCCCGCGCCTCCGCACCGGCGACGCGGTAGCACAACGCCGCCACCACGAGATAATGTACGCCTCCCCCGACCCACCCACGCTCGTCGATGCTAAATGGATCGTGCCCCTCGCGTGGTTCCGCGAGGACGCTCCATGCGGCGCGCGAGTAGGCGTCGCCAGCCGCCTCGAAGTGCCGATCCGCAATCGCATCGATTGCGGCCGCCCGATATCCGTCGTCGCGTCCAATCACATGTCGATTAGGGGTGGTAGTCACTCAAGCGTTCGCTTTGATGTCCAGCCTCCCGGCTAACGGACCGTCTTTTCGACAACGTTCTTATTGTTGGCTGTACAATAGCACACCGACTCGTGTCAGACGACGACCCATTCGAGGACTTCGATATCCCAGACGACCCGACCGCCGATCTCGAACGGGCGACCCAGCGGCTGACGACCCGGACGGAGACCCGCCGGTACGGCAAGAAGGTGACGATCATCGAGGGATTCGACGGCGATACCGCCGTCTCTGACCTTGCGTCCGATCTCAAGTCGGCGCTCGGCACCGGCGGCACAGTGAAAAACGGCCACATCGAGCTTCAGGGCGACCACGAGTCGCGAGTCCGCGAGATCCTCACCGACCGCGGATATCAACTCAACAGTTAACCCGCCCGCCGACGCCGGCAGGCTCGCCACCGAGAGTGTGGTGTCTCGCGGCTTGCAGAAGATTCAAGGCGAAAGCCTCGCCCTTCAGGGCGGAGAGGAGGTCAATCGCCTTCCTCGTCGTCCTCTGTGGCGGCCAACTCCATAGCGAACCCGGCGATTCCGGCCGCCACCAGTCCGATTCCGATAGCGCGGAGTTCCCGCAGGTAGCCGGGCTTGGGCTCTAGCTGTTCGGCGTTTTCGAAGCTCCGACCGATCATTTTGCGCATGAACTTGGCGCTCTGTCTGGGGGCAACTGTCGAGATGAGCCCTTGGCCGATGGCCCACACGGCGCCGGCTTTGTGCATGGCTTTCTTGCTGAGCATATCTGGCGGTATGTCGAGGATACTTAAAGACCTCTCGGTTGTCCAACATTCTCGTGGTGCTCTCAGAGCCGAATACGTTTCCGGTGGTGAACGAACTATCAGTCCCCCGGATCAACAGCGAGCATGAGCAATGAGACCGCGGTTGTCTGGTTTCGCGATGATCTGCGCGTGACCGACAACCCGACACTCGCCGATGCGGTCGCTACGGCCGACCGCGTCGTTCCGCTGTACGTGATCGATCCGCGTCAACGCGCGCGTTCCCGGTACGGGCCGGTCGGATCAACGCTTGCTCCCGCCCGGGCGCAGTTCCGGCTTGCGGCACTTGAGGACCTGCGGGCGTCGCTGCAGGACCGCGGCGGAGACCTTGTCGTCCGCCAGGGGGCTGTCGAGTCGGTCGTCCCCGAGGTGGCGAGTGCCGTCGAGGCTGATGCCGTCTACGCCCAGACCAAGCCGGCGACCGAGGAGCTCAGTGCCGAGCACGCGGTCCGGGAGGCCCTTCCGTCGTCAGTCGACTTTGAGCGCCGCTGGACGCACACCCTGTATCACATCAACGACCTGCCGACCCCGTACGACCAGATCAACGACACCTTCACGCCCTGGCGAAAGCGCGTCGAACGCGAGGCGCCGGTCCGTGATCCCCGGCCCGCGCCGGAGACGATTGTCGTTCCGTCGGCGCTTGAGCCCGGAACGATTCCAACGCTTGCCGCCCTTGACATCGACCCACCGGTGAGCGACGATCGGGCGGTGCTTCCATTTACCGGTGGTGAAACGGCCGGAAAGCGCCGCGTCGAGTCGTACATCTGGGAGGGCGACCATCTCCGGGAGTACAAGCAGACCCGCAACGGTCTCCTCGGAGCCGATTACTCCTCGAAGTTCTCCGCGTGGCTGGCGGCCGGGTGTCTCTCGCCGCGGTGGATCAACCGCGAGATTGACCGCTATGAGGATCGGCGCGTCTCAAATGAAGACACCTACTGGCTGCGGTTCGAACTCGCCTGGCGGGACTTCTTTCAGTTCCAGTTTGTCAAACACGGCGCTGACTTCTTTCAGCCCACCGGCATCCGCGATGTCGAGCGCACCTGGCGGCACGACGAGACGGCCTTTCGGCGCTGGGCCGACGGCGAAACGGGCGTGCCATTCGTTGATGCCAACATGCGCGAACTCAACCGAACGGGCTATATGTCGAACCGCGGACGACAGAACGTCGCCTCCTTCCTCGTTGACGTATTAGAGATTGACTGGCGGTGGGGCGCGGCGTACTTTCAGTCCCGACTGGTTGATTACGATGTCGCCTCAAACTGGGGAAACTGGGCGTATCAGGCCGGCGTGGGCAACGACTCGCGGAACAACTACTTTAATGTCCTCGGCCAGGCTGACCGGTACGACGGCGACGCGAAGTACGTTAAGACGTGGGTGCCCGAGCTGGCGGAGTTGCCGGCGGAGGACGTCCACCGACCGTGGCAGCTCTCCGCCCAGGAACAGGCCGACTACGGCGTCGAACTCGGGATCGATTACCCGCGACC
>CAZFMU010000050.1:0-11040 GCA_964520165.1 uncultured Salinarchaeum sp.
CACACAGGCCGATGGCTTTGAGCTTGTGACAAGTGATCGCCGGCGCTACGTTGATGAGGTCGTACTCACGACTCCCGCCGGCACTACGGCCGACCTCGTCGCTGATCTTGATGATACGCTTGCAACGACACTCCGGCGGTTCCGGTACAATCCTATCGCGATGGTCTTCCTTGAGTCGCCCTACGACCGCCCTGGGATCGGCACATTGCTGCCCTCCGATGCCGACGCGAACATCAGTGGTCTGACATGGAACGCGAGCTTCCTTGACCGCAATGGCGTATTCACCGCATATATCGATCCGACGACTTACCCCGAGGTGTGCTCGGCCGATGATGACACCCTCGGGGCGGTAGCAGCGTCGGCCTTCGAACGGATTACCGGCGCACCGGCCACTCCAATCGATGTCCACCGCTGGGATCCAGGGATGCCAGCGTACGACCGCTCCTGGCGGGCGATGGAGGACCTCTCGACGCCTGACGGGATCCACCTGTGTGCGAACTACGTGGGTCGGCCCGGGCTTCCCGGTCGGCTCCGCCGTGGCCGGGCGCTCGCGGAACGGCTTGCGGGGTGATCCAGCCGGTGTCCGTACGCTTTTGTCCTCGTAGTCAAAGTGTGTTTACCCTCTGTGGGCTCTCCCTTCAGCTATGACCACTGGCCTTGTCCTCCTGAACTTCGGCGAACCGTCAACACCGGACCGTGAGACCGTCCGCGAGTACCTCACGCGGATCTTCATGGACAACGCCTCGCTTGAGGCGGCCGACTCCGAGGCAGCTGTCCGCGAGCGCTCGCGCGAACTCGCCGAGCGTCGACTCCCCAGTCTCATGGAGGAATACGAGGCGATCGGTGGCTCGCCGCTTCAGGAACAAGCGGGAGCCCAGCGCGATGCCATCACCTCGATTCTGACAGAGCGCGGATACGACGTGCGGGTTGTCCACGCGATGCAGTTCATGGATCCGCTTGTTCCGGATGTGGTCGAGCAACTGGCCGCCGACGGCATCGAGTCGCTCATCGCTGTACCGATGTATCCGCTGTCAGGACCGTCGACGACCGTCTCTGCGATCGATGCCCTACACGATGCCATCGACGATACCGCCGGGTACGATCCTGAGGTGCGCGCGCTGGCCGGGTGGCACCGAACCCCGACGTACACCCGGGTCAAGGCCGAGACGATTGCCGATTACGCGGCCACCGAGGATCTTGCTCTCCAGGATCCAGACACTGAGTTGGTGTTTTCCGCACACGGAACGCCGGTATCGTACCTTGAGGAGGGCAGCCGATACGATCAGTACGTCGAAGAACACGCGGCGATGATCGCCCGTCTGCTCGGGGTCGATTCGTATACGATCGGCTTCCAGAACCACGCCAATCGGGGTATCGAGTGGACCGAACCAGAGACCGAGGATGTCGTCGTCGATCTGGCCGACGAGGTTGAGCGCGTGATCGTCGACCCGCTGAGTTTCATTCACGAGCAGTCCGAGACGCTCGTCGAACTCGACATTGACCTCCAGGAAGACGCCGAGGAGGCGGGTGTCGACCTCTATCGCGTGCCGGTTCCACACGACGACGACCGGATCCCGCGGGTGATCGCTGATCGCATCGAGCCGTTCCTCGCCGGCGGCGATCCGTCGTACTACCAGCTTCGACAATGTCAGTGCCAGCCGGCCGAAAGCACCTACTGTCTGAACGCCCCCCGACGTCAGTGATCCATCGCCGTCGCGGTCTCGAAGAATGCGTTGACGTTCTCGACGGGGGTATTCCGGTCGACCCCATGTCCGAGATTTAGGATGTGTCCCTCACGTCCGGCCGCCTCGATGACCGCGGCGGTCCGCTCGCGGACGTCCGCGGGGTCGCCATAGAGGAGTGCCGGATCGAGATTCCCTTGGATCGCCGGCCGATCGAGTTGCCGCTGAGCCCGTGCAAGGTCGACGGTCCAGTCAAGGCCGACCACTTCGGCGCCGCTCTCGGCGAGCAATTCGAGATGACCGCTCATGTTTCGGGCAAAATCGATCGTTGGGACCGCAACCGCTTCGACGATGCGTTGGTGCATCGGAAGGACGAACCGCCGGTAATCGGCGGGCGAGAGCAACCCCGCATAGGTGTCGAAGATCTGGATACAGTCGGCGCCGGCCGCAACCTGATATTGGACATACTCGACGATGGCGTCGGTCAGTCGTTCGAGGAGGCGCTCGAACGCGTCCGGTGCCTCCGCCCGGAGCCGGCGGACCGCCATGAACGTTCGCGAGGGCGCTCCCTCGCAGGCGTATGCTGCCAGCGTGAACGGACCGCCGGTGAATCCGAGGATCGCGGCGTCGTCACCGACCGTGTCGGTCAACCGCTCAAGTAACTCTCCGACATACCACAGCGTCTCCGTGACATCGTCGTGGTGGCGATCGGTGTCCTCCGGTGCTTCGATCGGATTCTCGATGATCGGCCCGACACCGGATTCGAGGTGGTACTCGAATCCCAGCGGTTCGAGAATGGTGAGAATGTCCGAGTACATCACTACGCCGTCGGGATTGAATCGGCGGTAGGGCTGGAGGCTGATCTCGGCGGCAACCGACGGCGTCGAGATGGCCTCTAGAAACGAGTAGTCCTCTCGGAGCTCACGGTACTCCGGTAGGTACCGTCCGGCCTGGCGCATCATCCAGACCGGCGGTCGCGGCGTCCGTTCGCCGCGGGCAGCGCGAAGAAACAACTCCTTCATGTCTGTACCTGCATCAGGATGTGTATAATTCCCGTGGTCGTCCCGACTACTCAAAGAACACGTGCCGGGGCTGTTCAGCTAGGAGCTCTCGCCCGGAACTGACCGCCTGCTTGAACTGCTCGGACTGGAAGAAGGTCGAGGCGGCTTCCTGATGCTCCCATCGACTGTCGATGAACAGGTCCGTCTCGTCCTCGTAGTTCTCAAGAAGGGCTGCCCCGCGATGTCCCTCGACGTCTTCGAGAGCAGCCTTGACCTCCGTGAAGGCGCTGTGGAACACCTCCAGTTTGTCAGGCTTCACCCTGTAGAATAGTCCCATCGTTCCGAACCCCTCACGATCGTCCGGCCGACCCGTTACCGCCGGTAGATCCGTCAGAAAGCCGGCGGCCGTGTCGGCGGCGTCGGCCGTGTCCCACAGCGAGGCAACAACGTGTCGATCGCCATCCTCGTTAACGTATACCCGAGTGCTATCGTGGGTATCATACCGGTCGAAGTCACTTCGGAGTTCTTCAACCGCTTCGAAGAGTGTCGCTGGATCGGCCGTCGAGTAGTGCATTACCGCGTGACGGTCGTCAGTGGGCGCCTCGCCGGCGTAGATCCCTGCCTCGCGGAGGTCCTCACGAAGCTTGTGCTCGTCGTCATCATTCTGCTCGGTCGTCGGGACTGGCTCGCCGGCGAAGAAGGCCGAAAGATCCGTCGGTGGGAATCGCCGACCGATGCGGAAGTACGGGAAGTCGCTGTAGCGAGCGGAGACCTCGTCGAAGCGCATCTCGTAGACGATGTCCTTGATTGCGGTCGGGTCGTCCGCAAAGAGTGTGACACCGAACTCGTGGGTGTCAAAGCCGATAGCGTTGGTCACGACCTGTGTGATCTCACCGGCGTACTCCCGACCAATCCGGCCGTGGCTGGTCATCATCGCCGAGCGCTCCTCGAAGTCTTCGGTGTACCAGTTGGCCTCGGTCTCACGCCGACGATCCATCGGATAGAAACAGACATACTCGTTCTCTGGGAGTGTCGGCCGGAGCTTGGCGTCGAGATACCGCTGGATGCCCTCGCTTTGCTCGGCCTCGTCGGTCTCGAAGTAAGCTTCCGAGACGTAATCGGACACCTCGGTCACGGCGACGTAGGAGTTGACCCGCTCGGTGACCCGCGCTAGTGCCGTCTGTTCGAAACGGCGCTCAAGTGTTGAGAGGTGATCGAGTGTCGGTCGGAGGTGGATCACGAGCAGATCGGCGTGATGACCGAGCATTGCGGCAACTGCCGAGTCGCCGGTCGGCGCGTCCGCGACCGCCTCGGCATCCTCGAAGAACGCCGTGCCTTCCGTGAGAAAGCGCTCACGGCGGTCCTCTGGGAGTTCCTGCCAGCGCTCCCAGTCGACGCGGTAGAACTCGTGCAGTACGTACCACCCCTCGTCGGTTCGCGGGGGACGGGTCTGTCGCGTTTGTCCGTCGTCCATACCGCCCATTTGGAGGGGGCTACTTTCCTGTTATGATCGTCTGGGTGGCTGTCACTCGCGAAGGGCGTCCTCGCGCTGTGTGGCTTCGAGGGTCTCCTCCTCAACGTGTGTCGCGACAACGGCAGGCTTGTACGCTTGGCCGTCAATCAGGTCGTGATCGCCAATCGAGGATTCGACGTATCGCTGGAACGCGCGGCGCTCCGGCGGCAACTGCCCGTAATGGATCTCCTCCTCAACGAGATCGTAGACTGGGATCCGGGGCGTTAGTAGCGTGTTCTCGCCGACAACCGATCCCTCGCCGACGATGAACCCACTGGTTACCCGACAGCCGGCCCCTAGGGTGACGTCGTCTTCGACGATCACCGGCGCATCCTCAACCGGCTCAAGGACGCCTCCGATCAGCGTGTTTGCGCCGAGTTTAACATTCGACCCGATCTGGGCACACGAGCCGACGGTCGTCGAGGAGTCAACCAGTGTGCCGTCGTCGACGTATGCACCGATGTTCATGAAGCTCGGACTCATCATGATACAGTCTTCCCCGAGGTACCCGCCGCGACGAATCGTCGTGCCGTCGGGGGTGTTCCGGGTGCCCCGCTCGGCGAGATCGTCCGTCTCGCGAAGCGGCAATACGTCGTGGTAGGTCACATCGCCGTATGACTGGGGTGTAATCGACCGCAGCCCGAAGTTCAAGAGGACGCCGCGTTTGACCCAGGCGTTGGTCTGCCAGCCGTCGTCCGTTGGCTCGGCCGCCCGGATCGCCCCTGCCTCAAGGGCATCGAGGAAGACATCCAGCGTTGCCAACGTCTCGTCGTCGGCCGGGACGGTGATCGCATCGGCCTGGTAGGCCTCCCAAGTTTCGCTGATGGCCTCGCGGAGCGTATCGGTCTCGTAGGTATCGCCCATACCTCTCGTGTAGCCCTGCAGGTCAAAAACCCGGTGGACCCACCCGCCGGTCCGTCCGTTTATGACCCTCCACCCCTGTGCTTTCGATCACGGTTAATCGATCGCTTCCCTCGCTCCCATGACTACGAACTCGGATCCGACGGCCGACCCGGCAGCGACCTACGACTATCAGGGCGGTTCGATCGAACGCCCCGATCTCGTTGCGGATCTCGAGGCGCGCATCGATGGTGATGTCCGCTTTGACGAGTTCTCGCGCGAGCTCTATGCGACCGACGCCAGCAACTACCGCGTTACGCCCGTTGGGGTGGTCTTTCCGAAGACGACCGCCGACGTGGCTGCTGTCGTCACCTACTGTGCCGAGCAATCGATCCCCATTCTCCCTCGTGGCGGGGGGACCAGCCTCGCCGGACAGACGACCAACCGTGCGGTCGTCATTGATTTCACCCGGCACATGGACACCGTTCAGTCGATCGACCCGGAACGCCAGTGCGTGCGTGCGCAACCGGGGATTACCATTGCTCACCTCAACCAGGCGGTCGCCGATGAGGGCCTTAAGTTCGCCCCCGATCCGGCCTGGGGGGACAAGAGCGCACTCGGCGGTGCCATCGGCAACAACTCCACCGGTGCCCACTCCCTACAGTACGGCAAAACCGACGCTTACATCGAGTCCGCCGAGGTCGTCCTCGCCGATGGCACGGTGACGACCTTCGAGTCGATGTCACTCGAAGAGCTCCGTGCCAAGGGCGACCCCGAAGGGTCTCTTGAGGAGCGCATCTACGCCGGAGTCGCCGACATTGTCGACACTCACGGCGACGCGATTGAGGATCAGTACCCGGATCTCAAGCGGAATGTCTCCGGCTATAACCTCGATTGGATCGTCGAGGAGGCCCGCGAGACCGGTGCGGTGAACCTCGCCCGACTGCTCGCTGGCAGCGAGGGGACTCTCGGAATCGTGACCGAGGCCGAGGTCTCGCTGGTTGAGATTCCCGAGACGACCTCCATGGCACTGCTCGCCTATGAGGATCTCATCGACGCCGTCTCTGACGTCAAGGCGATCGTCGAGCACGATGCTGCCGCCGTCGAACTTGTTGATGACGTGCTCCTTGAGTTGGCGGCCGACACCCCAAAGTTTGACACGCTTGTCGACATGCTGCCGGAGGGGACTGGGGCTGTCCTGCTCGTCGAGATGGCCGGGCCAGATGAGGTGACGACGCGCAATGCCATTGCAGAGCTCCTGGCCGATCGATGTCCATCACACGACCCCGACGGCACTGTCCCGTCGTCGCCACACGAGAGCGATACGCCGGTCAACGCCTTCGCGGCTCTGGAGGCCCACGACCAGGCTACCCAGGACCGCTTCTGGAAGCTCCGCAAGGCCGGTCTGCCGATTCTTCTCTCGCGGATGACCGACGAGAAACACATTGCGTTCATCGAGGACACCGCAATTCCCCCGGAGAATCTCCCCGAGTATGTTGCCGACTTCCAGGACATCCTCGCCGAGCATGACACGTTCGCGAGCTTCTATGCCCACGCCGGCCCGGGCGTATTGCACATCCGGCCGCTGATCGACACCAAGTCGGCCGAAGGAATCGAGCGGATGGACGCCATCGCGGACGCGGTAACCGACCTCGTCGTCGAGTACGGCGGGTCCGTCTCGGGCGAGCACGGTGATGGCCGGGCGCGCACACAGTTCAACCGGAAACTCTACGGCGAGGAGGTCTACTCGTTGTTCCACCAACTCAAGAGCACCTTTGATCCTGACTGGCTGTTGAACCCTGGGCAGGTGGTCAGTCCCCCGGACGATCCGACCGATCTCACCGAGCATCTTCGCTATGGGGCGGAGTACACCTTCGAGCCGGAGTTTGAGCCCACCCTCCAGTGGGACAACGACAATGGCTTCGAGGGAATGGTTGAACTCTGTCACGGCTGCGGTGGCTGTCGAGGGCACCAGGACACCACCGGCGGGGTGATGTGTCCCACCTACCGAGCGGTTGAGGAGGAGTCGTTGTCGACTCGCGGCCGCGCGAACATGCTTCGGGCGGCTATCAGCGGTGATGTGGACGTCAACGCGCTGGACGACGAGTTCATGAGCGAAATCCTTGATCTCTGCATCGGGTGTAAGGGCTGCAAGCACGACTGTCCAAGCGGTGTTGACATGGCGAAACTCAAGGCCGAGGTCACTCATCAGCACCATCAAGAATCAGGGACCTCAATCCGCGACCGACTCTTTGGCAACTTCGAGACGGTCGCCCGGATCGGGAGTGCGCTGGCCCCGCTGTCGAACTGGGCGCAGGCGATCCCCGGCGCCGGGAAAATCGCGGAGGCGACACTCGGCATTGCCAGCGAGCGCACCTTCCCGCAGTTCGCCCGGCGGCCCTTCCACAAGCGTGTCGCCGATCACGAGCCAGCGGTGCCCGCCGCGGAGGCCGAGCGTCGCGCGATCTATCTCCCCGACATCTACACGAACTATCTCCATCCGGAGGTGGGCGAGGCGGCGGTGACACTCCTTGAGGCGGCAGGAGTCCACGTCGACATCGCCGACCCGCTGGATGTCGGTCGCCCGGCCTACTCAAAGGGACTTCTTGACCGCTCGCGTGACCGTGCGAAGACAGCGGTCGAAACCTTCGCGCCGGCCGTTCGCGAGGGGTGGGATGTCGTCCTCGCGGAGCCCTCCGATGCGGTGATGGTCCAAAACGACTTCCTCGATTTGCTTGCCGGCGAGGATGTCGAGCGCGTCGCCGCGAACACCTACGGCGTCTGTGAGTATCTCGATCGGTTCGATTTGGATGCTGCCGTCGACTTCGATGCGCCCGACCGATCGCTGGCTTACCACGGCCACTGTCACCAGAAGGCAACGGCCAAAGACCACCACGCCGTGGGCGTCCTCCGGCGGGCGGGGTATACGGTCGACGCGCTCGATTCGACCTGTTGTGGGATGGCCGGAAGCTTCGGCTACGAGGCCGAACACTACTCGATGAGCCGCTCAATTGCCGGGCTCCTCGCGGATCAGATCGACGCGAGCGAGGCCGAGACCGTCGTTGCACCCGGAACCTCCTGTCGGTCACAACTTGAGGACCTCGACATTGCCGAACCGCCAACGCCGATTGAGGCCCTGGCAGCCGCACTACCGAACCAGGCGGACCCGATCTGATAGAAGATTAGCGAAAGCCCACCCCCGAAGGGGTGGTGGCGGTCAACGGCCGGACACGTCTCGAACGGGCTACGATTGCTCGAGGAGATCCGCGTAGTCGTACCAGTCGGGTTCGCGTCCCGCGAGCCAGACGGCAGCATCGAGTGCTCCGGCGGCGAATACCCCGCGATCCTCGGCGCGGTGGGTGATCCGGAGTTCCTCGTGTTGGCCTGCGAATAGTGCCTCGTGGATTCCCGTGATGTCGCCCGCCCGGACGGCGTGGACACCGATCTCGCCCTCAGACCGCGGCGCGTGGCCCGCTCGGCCGTGGACGTGGTCGCCGTCGTTCTCGCGTGCTGTTTCGATCGTCTCAACGAGTCGGCCGGCTGTCCCACTCGGTGCGTCGCGTTTGCCGTTGTGGTGGGTCTCGATGAGCTCGACATCGTACCCGGGGAGTGACTCCGCGGCTGTCTCAAGGACTGCCAGCAGGGCCTGGATCCCCCGTGCGAAGTTGGCGGCCTTCAGCACCGGTACCCGTTCAGCGGCCGCCCGAAGCTCCGCCTCGTCGTCGAATCCGGTTGTTCCGATGACGGCCCCGACCCCGGCATCGGCGGCGGCCATGACGTGGTCGGTTGTTGCCGTCGGCACCGTGAAATCTACCAGTACATCGACCGCACGGTCGGCAAGTGCCGCTGGAAGCTCAGCCGCCGGTTCAATCGGCTGCCCGGCGATCGGGCCGGCCTCGGGCGTCCGACTCGTTGCGACGGAAACCGTTACATCCGTTCGTTCGGTGGCCGCCTCAAGCAGTTCCTGTCCCATCCGACCGGTTGCTCCGGGGATGGCAACTCTGACCGGGGTATCGGTCATCGTTCGACGGCCGCCTCGGGCCCAAGGATCTCTCGACGCGTCTCCTCAAGGTCAGCAAGCACGGTCTCTAACTCGTCGCGGTAGGACTCCTGATGGCGGGTCAACGGCGACCGAAGCTTGGCCGGGCCGTACCCACGGATCGCCATCGCCTCCTTGACCGGGATCGGGTTTGACTCGGCAAACAGCGCCCGAAACAGCGGTCCGAGGTCGTGATGGAGCCTGCGCGCTCGGTCGAAGTCGCCAGCCAGCGCGGCGTGCACCATCGCGGTCGTCAACTCGGGTTCGATGTTGGCGGCAACACTGATCGTCCCTGTCCCGCCAACTGTAATAACAGGGAGGGTCATCGCGTCATCCCCGGAGAGTACCGCAAAGTCCTCCTCGCGTGTGCGCTCGATGATTTCGCTGATCTGGCCCATGTCGCCGCTAGCGGCCTTGTATCCGCGGATATTCTCTTCGCTGGCCAGTTCAACAACGGTATCCGGTTCGATGTTCTGACCGGTCCGGCCGGGGACGTTATAGACGATCTGTGGCAGATCAACGGCGTCAGCAATCGCGCGGTAGTGCTCGATAAAGCCGCGTTGTTCAGGGAGGTTGTAATATGGCGAGATCAATAGCAGGGCGTCGGCTCCGACGGCGGCCGACCGCTCGGAGAGTTCGATGGCCTCGCGGGTGTTGTTTGACCCCGCCCCGGCGATCACTGGAATGTCATCAACCGCCTCAACGACCGCCTCGACGACGTCGATATGCTCCTCGTGGGTGACAGTCGCGCTTTCGCCGGTTGACCCCATCGGCACCAGGCCGTCGACGCCAGCTCGCTCAAGACGTCGGGCGTCCGCTCGCAGTTGTTCGAAGTCGATGCGTCCATCCTCCGCGAAGGGAGTCGTCATCGCGGGGAAGACCCCACGAAAGATCGGATCGGTGTCTGTCATGGTGTTGGTGGTGTGACTGCAGTGGTCGGTAGTCGGTGCATCGGTCCGGATACCCCCGCGACGGGGTCGCTACGCCCGCCACGAACGTCCTCAGGCCCGGCGTTTGCCGGGGGTGGCCCGAAAAACAGGTACCGGCGTCTCGCTCGCGGACCCCGCCGGTCGGGACAGTACGGCCGCCTCCGGAGCGAAACGCATCATATCATCCAGTGACGCGTCCGCAAACTTATGTGTTTTTGATCGACCACGCCGCCCCCGCTGCGGTTCAAAACGTCTATGGGTTCGGCTGCCCCAGATCGGTTATGTTGCTGACCGTGTCCGGACCGCCGGGCAGCGGCAAGAGTACGACTGCCGCCGCCATCGCCGATCGGCTCGACCTTGAGCACGTCAGCGGCGGGGATATCTTCCGCTCGCTCGCGGAGGAGCGAAACCTGACGCTGGCCGAGCTCAACCGTCAGGCCGAGGAGGATGCAGCGATCGATCGCGATCTCGACGAACGGCTCCGGGCCGCGGCCGTCGAGCGCGACGATATCGTCCTTGAGTCACGGCTTTCGGGATGGCTCGCTGGCGAACACGCCACGCTTCGAATCTGGCTCCACGCGCCGCTTGAGATACGGGCACAACGGATCGCCGACCGAGAGAACAAGTCCGTCGACCAGGCTCGCGAGGAAACACAAGTTCGCGAGCAAAGTGAGCGCGAGCGGTATCGCGAGTACTACGACATCGAGATCAAGGACCTCTCAATTTACGACCTCTCGGTGAACACTGCCCGGTGGAGTCCGTCGGCCGTCCCCGGACTGATTGGTGACGCCATTGAGCGGTACGATCCTGTGACCGACGAGGGACATATTCCCGTCGAGATTGACTTCTGAACGAATAATGCGCGAGCCTCCCGCGGAGCGGCCGATCGCCGATCGTCGATCCTTCGGTGTGATCAACCTGGATAAACCGCCCGGGCCCTCCGCGCACGAGGTCGCCGGTTGGGTGCGCGACCTCCTCGGGGTTGAGCGCGCCGGTCACGCCGGAACGCTTGATCCAAAAGTCACCGGCTGTCTTC
>CAZFMU010000051.1:0-10903 GCA_964520165.1 uncultured Salinarchaeum sp.
ACCCCTTCTGCTCGACGAACTCCTGGGTCAGGAAGGCATCGAGGAACGTGACGTCGTTGTGACTCGCCCGGACCTCACGCATCCGGTCCCAGCCGGCGGTGTATTCGACATCGGCGATGGCCTCCTCGATGGTGCCATAGCGGTCGTCATCGAAGAGGTATCGGCCAATCCGTTCGAGTTCCTCCCGGCCGATCCGTTCGAGAACCCCCCGGTGCTGGGGTTTGACCAGCGAGTAGTGTCGACGCGCCAGTCCCTCGTAAGAGAGCACCTTCCACGGATAGGCCTCGACATCGATCGCACCCGCACGAGCCTGCTCGATCGCATCGCGGTCGACATACCGATCGGGGAGGTCGGCCACGCCATCAAGGGTGACATCGGCGAGCGCCGCCGGTGGGGCGAGCAAGTCCAGAACGCGATCGAAGTCGACGGCATCGGTGAGATTCCGCCAGGTGATACCCTCGACCCGCAGGAGCCGCTCGATGACCTCCCGACGGTTGGCGCGGTTCTCGACGTACTCCCAGAGCGCCAGCCCCAGGCTGTACGGGTTGAGCCCTCCCGACCCAAGCACCTTCGACATGTGATCAGCGTAGGTCAGGAACTCCTCGTCATCGGCAAAGTTCTCGCCGGTCATCATGATCGACTCGTGGTAGCTCGCCCACCCCTCGTTCATGACCTTCGTCATCCGCTGACCGGCGAAATAATACGCCTCCGTGCGGAGGATCTCAAGAATCTCGCGTTGCCAGTCCTCGTACTCGGCGGCGCGTTCGGTCTCGGGGTCGAACTGCTTGCCGTGGTCATGGAGGTACGCCAGAACGTCCTCATGCGGGCCGGCCTCCTCGGCGGCGGTCTCCTCTGAGTCCTCGGTCTCCTCGAAGACCGCCTCGCGAATCGTCTCGTCGACATCGAGTTCCTCAAGCCGATCGAGCAGCGCCTGCTCGTCGTCGGGCAGGTCATCGTGTGACTCCTCGTCGGTGTCGATTACCCGGGTGAAGACACTGTGCTGGTTGATCGTATCGGCGATCGAGAGGACGTTGTCCATCCACCGCTCGACGGCCGACCGGTCGATCTCGGGATCGGACATGATCTCGCGGATGCGCCGGGCATGTCGCTCAAGCATGGCCGCGGCACCGTCCTCGCCCTTCGGGAAGAGGCCGAACCACTCGTTGTTCGCGAAGAAATCGGAGTGGGCCTCAACGTGGGTGATGACGGCCTTCTGGTCGGCCAGGGTGTTCGACTCCTGGAGGAAGGCGTGCGCCGGGTTGTCGTTGTTAACGATCTCGAAGGCCTTCCCACCGAGGTACTGATCCTGCTTACGCTGGCGGTCGTACTTCATGCCCCAGCGCCAGTGGGGATACCGGTCCTGAAAGCCCTCGTAGGCGATCAGCTCGTTCATCTCGTCATAATCGACGATCCAGTAGTTCACCGGATAGGGATCAAGCCCGAGGCGCTCGGCAAGGTTGCGGGCCTCCCTGACGGGGGCTTCGAGGCGATCGGCTTCGCGACGTGCGCGGTAGCGGTCAAAACTGCTCATGGGTTGGTGGTGATAATCATCGTCCGAGGCGGTCTGAGAGGCGCCGCGTCGAGGCGGTGGTGTTTTCGGAGGGGTCCGTCTCGGCGTCTGTCGAGAGGATGTACTCGATGGCGTCGGTCACATCCTCGGCGGCGTTGACATACGCCACAGCGACATCATCTTCGCCGGCAAAGTGCGCCTCAAGTTCCTCGGCGTGTGTGGCGTTTGCTGTCGGCCCGTCGGGCTGGGTCTCGACGTAGGCGTGGAGGTTGGCGTCGATCTCTTCCATTAGCGGGATCACCCGCTGTTCGGTGTCGTTCCCGGAGTTCTCGCTGTCGCCAGCGGCGAAGACATACCGGTTCCACTCGCTGAAGGGGTACTCCTCAAGGGCCTCCTTTGCGAGCTCGTAGGCCGCCGAGATCCGGGTGCCACCACCCGAGCGGATGCCGAAGAAGGACTCCCGGTCGACCTCCCAGGCCTCGGCGTCGTGGGCAATGTAGACGAACTCGGCGTTGTCGTATTTGCCCTGGAGGTACCAGTCCAGCGGGGTGAATGTCCGCTCGACAAGCTCGCGCTTGGTCTGGCGCATGCTCCCGGAGACATCCCGGATGTTGACGACGACGACGTTCTTCTCGGGCGTCGTCGTGGTCTCGGGGTGACGGTAGCGCTCGTCCTCGCGACGGAAGGGAATCTGATCGATGCCCTCCCGGCGAATGCGCTCGCTGGTCGGCGTGCGTTCGACGGACGCCTCGACATCCGCAATCGAGTCATACCGGGTACGTTCCGCATCCGATAGACCGGCGTGGGCGTCCTCAAGCCACGCCAGCGACACGGGGATCCGCTCCTCACGAGCCCACTCGAAGGCTTCCTGGGGGCCCCACCCCTCGATCTTGAGAACGGCCTCAAGGAATGTCTCGTCAAACTCGGTGGCAAGTTTCCGCTTGAGTCCCTCGGTGAACATCGTCTCGAAATCGAGCGTCGAATCCGGCCCACTCCGGGTGAGGTCGGTATAGGGGCCCTCGGTCTCCTCGACGATCGCCTTGCCCTTCGGCTCAAGATCAAGTCCGAGTTCCTCATCGAGTTCCTCGGCGAACTCCTCGGGGTCCATCTCGTAGTACTCGTGCTCGGCCCCCTCCTCGCCCGGATCGCCGGCTTCCTCACCGTCCTGATCGTCGGGAGCGACCGGCGTCCCCTCCTCGGGGTCACCGTCGCCGGGGGCCGCCCCGACACCCCCCCGGTCGCGCTGGTCGTATTCGAACTCCGGGAGATCGACGATCTTGATCGGAATCTGGACCGTCTGATCGTTCGCACTGAGATCGCCGTAGGTGATGAACTCGGCGAGGTCCTGACGGCGCTGTTCACCGACATCGCGGAACCGCTCAAGGTCGTCTTTTAGTCCCATTTGTAGCTCACTTCTGCCATGACATGACGGCTGGTTAGTTCGGCCGAGGCCGGACTGTACCCGAACTCCTCGACGAGTACGTCGATCGTCCGCGATTTTACCGCCGCCGTCTCGGTGTTCGCCGGCGGGTCGTCCCACTGGTCGGGATCGAGATCCGCGTAGATCCGCCTGACATCGTCCCAGTCGTCGGAGGCGAGGACGGCCTCGATCACGGGAATCTCGGTAAGATCGACATCCGCGACCGCGAAGTCCTCGCCGCGTTGCTCCCAGGCGTGGCGGTTCAACGCGGTGATGACCTGCTCGTTGCGGAACCGCTTGACCACCCGTTTTGGCGTCGAGCCGCGGTAATCGGACTCCTCAAACCGGCCGAGGTGCTCGACCTCAAAGACCTTCATCGTCAGGGGGTCCGGGCCGATGCGTTCGCCACGGTCGTTCTCAAGGACCTCGTCGGTCGCCCAGGCGTAGACGTGCTCGACGTACTCCTCGATGAGCTCCTCGTCAACGTCGTGATCGTACATGATGGCGTCGATGACATCCGCGGACTGTCGATCAAAGATCCGGGTCTTGACCGCCGCCACGCGAGACTCGAAGGCCGACCGTTCGGCATTCGAGAACACCGGCGCGTCGAACAACGATTCTACCATCGCGTTGAGCACGTCCCGCGGCATAATCACGTCCTCGACGGGGTACTCCGGGTGCGAGCGGTCGCGCGTGCCCTGGAGCAGATCGGCGAGGACATCCCGGGTGAAGGTCACGGGGATGCCCTGGCGCCCGTCGGACTGGTCCTCGAAGGCAATATCATCGGCCGTGATCCGATCGTCGCCGTCTTGGATGTATCCGCGATCGAACAGCAGCGCCTTGTCAACGAGATCCATCTCGGCTGGCAGGTCATCATCGAGTCGCGACACCACATCATAGAGAGCAGCCGCCTCAAGGGTGTGCGGGGCCAGTTCGCGCTCGTGGGTAACGGGCGTGTCAGCGGTCTCAGACCGCACATCGACGTGTAACGGCGCCCGGATGCGCTCGTCGAGCGCGTCGTAGTCCGAAGCCTCCCACACCGTCGTCTCGCCGGCGAGTTCGCGCCGCAGCAGCTGTGTCTCAAGGCTGAGGTTCGTCAGATACGAGATGTCGTGGCGGTCAAGCCGACGCTTGAGCGCCTTCAACGGGTCGGCGTCCTCGCGGTCGGCGTGCTGGTTGAGCGTCGCCTCAAGATCCGGATTCGAGATGACGATCAGTTGCGTGTCGATTGCCAGCTCGATCCCGGTGTCGAGTTTGACCCGACCCTCATCGGGAACATTCAGCAGCTTCCGGAGCAGATCGGCGTGCTGGGCGGCATCCTCGATGACGGTCAGGACACCGTTGCCCTGTGAGAGCACCCCATCGTAACTGAACGCCCGGGGGTCCTTCTGGCCGCGCGAGTCGAGTTCGCCGAAGAGCCCGGGCATCCATCCACCGACCAAACGTTCGGTCGGCGTTCCCTCGTCCTCGGCGTGGAGGACGCCGATGCCCTGGCCGATATCGACGATGTAGTTTTTTACGCGGAGGTGCTGGGGGTCGGTGATCGCCGAGAACAACTCGGTGACCCCTTCCCGGCGGTACTGGTCCTCAAGGTAGTCGTAGGCCTCCTGGGAAAATGGATCAAGACTCGGGCCGGCAACGAGGGGAACGACCCCATCGCGGCGATCGTTCAGCTCGGCCAGCAGGTCCTCCCGGACGGGGTCAGGCAGCACGGCCGTCGGACGGGTCTGGACCGGGCTGACGTGCCAGTCGTCCTCGTCGGTCGGCGCGTTGTCGCCGTAGCTGAGGCCCCGGCCGCCGTCGGTCCCGCCGACGTTCCACTCGATGGTGTATCGTCGGCCCGCCTCGGTCTTTGAGTACTCTCGAAGCCCGTTGATCAGACACCGCTTGAGTTCGGACTTACCGGTCGCCGTCGGTCCGGCGAACCAGATCATCTTCTCGCCTTTCCCGCGTCCGGCGGCGATTGATCGAAGGTCCTCAACGAAGCCGTTGAGCGTCTCGGTATTGCCGAGAACGGCGTGTTCGCCGTCGTTGTGCGGATCGTCAAAGAACCGGTAGCGCTGTTTGTCCTCCCCCTCCTCAACGACGGTCCGCGTGCCGGCCGCCTCGATGGCGTCCAGCAGGTACTTTGCGGCGTGAGCGGCACGGTCAGGGTGCGCAAGCAGGGTCTCGACGTACTCGGCGAGGCCCATCGGCTCGTCGTAGGCGGCAGCAAGGGCTTCGTCCCCGGCCTCAACGATAGCGTCCCCCGTCGACGGTTCGTCACTCCCGTGGCGGCCTGGCGGCATTATTCGAGTTCCTCACGGGCGACCTCGGCACCCGCAAATTCGAGGACCTCGCTCGCGCCGGACTCGGAGTACCCAAGCTCGATCAGCGCGTCGATCCACTGGCTGTGCTCTTCCTCGGCGACCTCGCCTGCGGAGACCAGCGCGGAGAAGTTGATGTTGTGCTTCTTGTCCTCCCAGAGCTTGCGTTCAAGCGCCCGGCGGAGTCGCTCGTTGTCGGTCGGATCGAAGGCTTCACCCTCCCGCGCCCGACGTGACACCCAGTTCGAGACCTCCTGGCGGAAGTCGTCCTTGCGGTTTTCGGGGATCTCAAGTTGCTCCTCGACTGCCCGAAGGAAGGTCTCATCGGGCTCCTGCTCGGTGCCGGTGAGCTCGTCCTCGACGGTGTCGTCGTCGATGTAGGCCATGACGTGGTCCATGTACTTCTCGCCCTGCCGGCGGATCTCGTCGACATCGTACGCCAGGGCGTGGCGAACGTCCTCGATGGCCCGCTCCTTGTACTCCTCGCGGACGGTCTCAAGGTACCGGTAGTACTCCTCGAAGCGGTCCTCTGGGATCGAGCCGTGGTGTTCGAGGTTCTCCTCGAAGAAGTTGAAGACGATCAGCGGCGAGAGATACGCCCGGTCGCGGTGTTTCGAGTTCATGATCGCCTCGGCGATCTCGTCGCCGATGAACCGCGAGGAGACGCCGGTCATGCCCTCGCCAATCTCGGCGGTCTCGGCGGCCGTCTCCCGGAGCTTCTTGACGTCAACGTCCTCGATGGCGTCGGACTCGCCGTTGTAGGCCTTGGCCTTCGAGAGGAGATCAACGGTGTCGAGTTCGGGCTCCTCGATGCGAGTGAGCACGCCGAAGAGGCCGGCCATCTCAAGCGTGTGTGGCTCGACATGAATGTCCGGCACATCGGCGTTCGAGAGCATCTTCTCGTAGATCTTGGCCTCGTCCTCGTAGGCCAGGACGTACGGGAAGTCGATCCGCTTGGTCCGGTCGTTAAACGCCTCCATCTTCTCGTCGCCCTTCTTGTCCTTGTACTCGGGCATGTTCGTCCGCCCGACGATCACCTGGTCGATGTCGATCCGGGGGTTGTTCTTGGGCTTGATCGTCTGCTCCTGGGTGGCGTGCAGAAAGTCATAGAGGAACTCCCGCTGAAGCTTGAGCAGCTCCTCGCCGCTGAAGATGCCACGGTTGGCATTACAGAACGCCCCCGAGAAATCAAAGGCCCGTGGGTCTGACTCGCCGTAGACCGCGAGCTTGCTGTAGTTGACGTCCCCCGTGAGCTCGGTTTCGTCCTGGTTTTTCTTGTCCTTGGGCTCGAAGGTCTCAAGCGCGCGGCGCTTGTTTTCGTCGGCCACCAGGCGGACGATCTCGATGTGGTTGTCGAGGACGGCCTTGAGGTCGTCGTCGTAGTGGGCCAACAGCCGGTCCATGTAAAACGCCGACTCGGGATCAAGCGCCTGCTGGTTCCGGATGGTGTAGGGCGCATCAAGCGCGTCATTAACATCCTCGAGGACGCGCTCGCGCTGTTCGGGCGGCAACAACACCAGTGGGTCCTGGTTCATCGGCGAGCGCACGACGTCGTCGGCTGGGTCCTGATCGGGGATGATCTCACGAAGTCCTGTCCACCGGAAGGTGTACATCCGGCCGGCCTCCCGGTTGGTGTAGTCCTCGAAGTACCGCCGGAGCTGGGCGTCAAAGGCGGACTTCCCGGAGCCGACGGGGCCGAGCAACAGCAGGATGCGGCGCTCGGGGCCGAGTCCGCGGGCACCGCTTTTGACCTTGTTGACGAACTCGTGGATGGCCTCGTGGATGACCCGTCCGTAGAACCGGTTCTCGCCGTCATGCAACGGATCCTCGGAGGCGAGTTTGTACTCGACGAGACCGCGTTCCTCGTCGTACTCGGTTCCGTAGTAATCGAACATGTCGGCGACGCGCTGATTGGCGTTGCGAGCGATTCCAGGGGCCGATCGGACCTCCGAGAGATACCAGTCGTAGTCGTGGGTCTCGCGGAGGTCGGAGGGAATTGAGGCCTGATACTCCTGACTGAGCGTCTCAAGCGTGGTGTCGTTGGTCATCGTTTGGCTGTCGGAATAGACCGTGGGTCATGGTGACATGGCACACATGCCGGCGCGTGGGTCACCCGCACACAGACGGTCAAGCCGTCGGGGGCGGGGACCGGATGGATCGTCCCGACGATAGTCCATGTATACCATGGGAGGGGACCACTTAACGTTTCTCCCAAAAGCTATATAGGAAAAGTAGTTCCCGGTATAAATCCCAGGTATTTCTTGGCGCACGTTGTGCCGGGGCGACACTCCCGGCAGAACCCCTCGGGTTCGATGCTTATACACGGGAGGCTCGTATTGTGCGTCATAGAACCATGGTTGAGCACACCCCAATCGCGCACGACGACGTACGCGAGGTTGACGCGGACCTCGCCGATCTCCTCGAAGACGAGATCGAGCGTCAGAACGACGAACTCCACCTCATCGCCTCCGAGAACCACGTTAGTGAGGCGGTCCTAGACGCTCAGAGCAGCGTGCTGACGAACAAGTACGCAGAGGGATACCCCGGCGAGCGGTACTACGGCGGCTGCCGATACGCCGACGAGGTCGAACAGCGCGCCATCGACTACGCGAAGGAGCTCTGGGGCGCCGAACACGTCAATGTCCAGCCCCACTCGGGTACACAGGCCAACATGGGGGTCTATCTGGGCATGCTTGAACCCGGCGACAAGATCCTCTCGTTGAAGCTTGAGCACGGCGGACACCTCTCACACGGCCACCAGGTCAACTTTGCCGGCCAGTTCTACGAGGTCGAACACTACGAGGTCGACCCCGAGACCGGCTACATCGACTACGAGGGACTCCACGACCACGCCGAGGCGTTCGACCCGGACATCATCGTCTCGGGGTACTCCGCATACCCGCGCGAGGTCGAGTGGGAGCGCATTCAGGAGGTTGCCGAGGCAGTTGATGCCTACCATCTCGCCGATATCGCACACATCACCGGCCTGGTCGCCGCCGGCGTTCACCAGTCGCCCGTTGGCGTCGCCGACTTCGTGACCGGGTCGACACACAAGACCATCCGGGCGGGCCGCGGTGGCATCATCATGTGTGATGAGGAACACGCCGACGCCATCGACAACGCCGTCTTCCCCGGCGCCCAGGGCGGACCCCTACTGCACAACATCGCCGGCAAGGCCGTCGGCTTCAAGGAGGCCCTCCAGCCGGCCTTCGAGGAGTACGCCCAGCAGGTGATCGACAACGCCGCCGCGCTCGGTGACCAGCTCCAAGAACGCGGCATCGAACTCGTCTCTGGAGGAACCGATAACCACCTTGTACTCGCCGATCTGCGTGAGTCACACCCCGACGTCAGCGGAGGCGACGCCGAGACGGCTCTCGAAGAGGCCGGACTGGTACTCAACGGCAACACCGTTCCCGGCGAGACGCGCACGCCATTCGATCCGAGTGGCATCCGTGTTGGCACGCCGGCGATCACGACCCGCGGCTTCGATGAGGACGCCTGTCGAACGGTGGCCGACCTGATCGTCGATGTCCTTGATGGGATCGCCGACGGCACCGAGGACACCGTCATCCCGGAGGTCCGCGAGGAGGTCGACGCCCTCTGCGAGGAGTTCCCGCTGTACAACCTCGAACAAAAGGTCGTCGCCGACGGCGGACACTAGCTGCTCCGACGAAGGATCCACCGTCGAGAGGGAGGGAGGCGACGCGGCAACGAGCGTCGGTCCGCCAATCTTTATGTGATGGGGGGTGGTGGATCCGGCCACCTATGACGACTGTTATCGATGGAACCGCCGTTGCCCAGGATATTCGGACGCAGCTGACTGACGCAATCGGCGAACTTGAAGCCGAGGGCGTCACGCCGACGCTCGCGACGGTGTTGATGAGCGACGATCCGGCGGCGGAGACGTACGTCTCGATGAAACAGGACGACTGCGAGGAGGTCGGGATCGAGACGCGCGACCCCGAGATCGACGCCGAGGATACCGCCGAGGATCTCTATACCCTGATTGATGACCTCAACGAGGATCCCGATGTCAACGGGATTCTCGTCCAACTGCCACTGCCCGAGCACGTCGACAAGCAGTCCGTTATCGAGCAGATCGCTCCCGAGAAGGACGTTGACGGATTCCACCCCGAGAACGTCGGCCGCCTTGTCGGCGGCAACGCCCGGTTCAAGCCGTGTACGCCCCACGGCATCCAGAAGCTGCTTGAAGCCGAGGATATCGATCCGGAGGGCAAACACGCCGTCATTGTGGGCCGATCAAACATCGTCGGAAAGCCAATGGCCAACCTCTTCATCCAGCGTGATGCCGGTGGAAACGCCACCACCACGATCTGTCACTCCCGGACACAGAATCTTGAGGCACACGTCCGTGACGCCGACATCCTCGTGGCAGCCGCCGGGGTTCCCGAGTTTATCGACGGCTCGATGATCGGTGAGGACGCTATCGTCATTGATGTTGGAGTCAACAGCGTCGAACGCGACGGTGAAGAGACGCTCGTGGGCGACGTCGAGTACGAAAGCGCCAAGCAACAGGCGGCAGCGATCACGCCGGTCCCCGGTGGAGTCGGCCCCATGACCCGCGCCATGCTATTGTACAACACCGTCAAGGCCGCCGGCCTCCAGCACGACATTGATGTGACACTCCCGTGAGGACAGGCGAAACCTCTCGGATCCGACGCATTTATTACGCAGTGTGTAAATCTTCCTGGTGACGCTTCGCTTGGAGGGCCGAAGCGTCAGCGGGGACCGATTCGGCAAAGCGGGCATTTGCCCGCTCCTGCCGTCTTTTCGCTTCGTATACAGAAACGCAGGCGATAGCGTCGTGTGTGCTCAGAACTGATAGCGACGATCGTCGTTTTGTTGGGCCTGTGGGAACGCTCCAGCGCCGGTCATCTCGTCGTATGTCATCCCGGAAAGATACTCATCATACGTTACGTCGTAGGTGCTCCGGAGGTGGAAGTCAAGTTGTCCGGTGTCGACCGTCGTCTGGAAGAACAGGTGAAGGGCCCGTTCAAGGACATCCTCGGGATCATCGTCAAGCGCGGTCGTGAGCATCGTTAGTTCGCGACGGCTGTCCTCATCGAGCTCAAGCGCGACCTCTGTCGGCAGATCCGTGTAGGCCGCTTCGATATCGTCGGTTAGGTCGTCAAGTCCCATGGGTGTCGGAAACGCCGCCGCGGGCAAACCCCTTTCGGGCATGGCCAACCACAGCACCGAAGACCGCTTGGCCCGACGTAATGGTCATGGACAGCGGCGAGGATCCAGCGTCGAGTGCGACCGACCTGACCCGGCTGCAGGCGGCGCTGTTGTCGTGGTACGAGACAAACCACCGGACGTTCCCCTGGCGGGAGACAACCGACGCGTACCCCATTCTGGTTTCGGAGGTGATGAGCCAGCAGACCCAACTTGACCGGGTCGAAGACGCCTGGCGGGCGTTTCTCGATCGCTGGCCGTCAACCGCCGCGCTGGCGGCAGCGGATCTCGCCGATGTGGTCGCGTTCTGGACCGATCACCGGCTGGGCTATAACAACCGGGCACGGTACCTCCACGAGGCAGCGACCATGGTCGAGACCGATTACGACGGGGTCGTCCCATCGGACCCGGCGGAACTGCAGGAACTGCCAGGTGTTGGGCCGTACACCGCCAACGCGGTCGCGAGTTTTG